>CAKZYJ010000066.1 GCA_937884755.1 uncultured Flammeovirgaceae bacterium | reverse complement strand
CTATTTAGTAAAATAAAGAATAATTCCAAATAATTTAAAGAGGTATTATTCTGAAAAGCAGAATTTATCAGAATTAGTAGTTGAGTAAATGCTTTTGTCGAGGAGAAAGAGCGTACGTAATAATCCGGATATCCGAACCACGGAAGGGTTTACCATTCTTTACGAAACCTACGTAGAATTTGTGTTTGACATCTGCTATCGATACCTCGGTGAATTGGCTCCCAGCCAAAATATTACCTCTGAAATTTTCACCTCACTTTGGGAGCGTAGAAATGTGCTGTATGAAGATGATTGGAAAGATGATTCATGGAAGCGCTATCTATCGAAAGCAGCCAAGCATAAGCTTTACGACTTCCTAAGAAGGCAAGAACAGTCCAAGCGGTACGTCAGTACGGCTGTTCAGGAGAGGCTCCTTTATGAAAATACCACCGAAGAAACGCTATCCGCTAGCGAACTATCTGAGCAGGTAAATATGGTAGTGAATCAGTTACCTCCCCGGTGCAAAGAAGTTTTCCAATTGAGTAGGGATGAAGGGTTATCCTACCAAGAAATTTCCGAACATCTCTCCATCTCAGTTAATGCCGTAAATAAACACATCTCCAAAGCCCTAAAATCCCTCCGTGATCATTTGGTGGACTACCAGCTACCGAACAAATCCACTGGTAGTTAGCACTGTGTGCGCACTGGATACTCTACTTTTCATATCCGAATTAACCTTAGTCTGAATGATTACCAAGCGTTGCGCCGGAAACCTTTTACTAGTTATTTCATGAATTTTCAAAAATTTTCTGTCAAGATAGATCACTCTTAAGTCATTGATGATCAGATAAATAATTCTATTTTTTAGATTTATAAAGTGGCTTAGATCAATTTTTTTCATTTTCCAAGGTACTGGATGAAGATACTTATCCGACAGTAGTTGTGAAGACCCATCTACCCATGCTGATGAGTAGAGCTACACTAAATCCAAACTGGATCTTTCCATGAAAATAACCAAAGAACTATTGGAGCGGCACAGCCTGGGCTTAACCAACAAGGAAGAGAATGAGGCAGTAGAAGAGTGGTTCAACAAGCTTGATGATCCCTCGATAGGAAAAAAAGCACCTATAGAAACTGAGGAGAATAAACGACAAATTTGGACTAAGCTCGAACAAGCGGTACCGGAGTTAGAAAGTCATTCGGGCCGTAGTGATCCAAAAGTGATCCCCTTGTACAAGCGGGTGACGCGATATGTCGCCGCCGCTATCATCCTATGCATGGTAGGTTTTTCAACCTACTACTTCTCTATTTCTGGATGGAATACTAATGAACCACAAATAGCTGATCTATACCAAACCGTACAAACGCAGCGTGGTGAAAAGAGAACGCTCACCCTTTCGGATGGCTCTACCATCCGGATGAACTACGAAACTGAGGTCCGAGCCCCCAAGCAGTTTGAAGGCGATGAACGAATTGTTTACTTGGAAGGTCACGCTCACTTCGATGTTAAAAAAAACCCCGACAAGCCTTTTATTATCTATACCGAGGACACTAAAACCCGGGTTTTAGGAACCTCCTTCGACATCAACTCCAAAGGAGCTGATGAAACCGAAATTATCGTCACCAGTGGAAAAGTAGCCTTTTCCAAAAAGGAACAAGAAGCGAATTCAGTGACCCTCACTGTGAACGAGCGGGCAGTACTTAAGTCTGATAATACCATAGCCACTAGCGAAGTAGATGCGCTAAAGCGTACCGCATGGAAGGATAACCGACTGGTATTTGAAGGCCAAACACTGCGGGAGATTATTGAAGTGCTGGAGCCCTGGTACGCCATTCAAGTAACGGTACAAAATCCGGCTCTGCTGGAAGAAGACTTTATTCTTTCCTTAGATAACCCCCCTCTTAAATCCGTCTTGGAAGATCTGAGTTTTGCCGGCGGTTTTGAATACAGCATTCAGGGAACAGAAGTCATCATTTTTTAATGCCCCTATACGCGATCATGACTTATAAAAAACTACACATGCTGCTGCTGGCACTCCTAACTTCTCTTCACGCTTATAGCCAGGCTGATATACTTGACAGGAAGATCAGTATACGGTTTGAGGATCAAAATGTAGGAGGTGCCTTAAAGCAAATCATGAATGAGGCGGGGTGCTCTATTACCTACCAACCTTCGGCGTTGCCTGAAGGGCGTAAGATCACAAAGTCATTCAATAAGACTGAAATCAGAAGTATAATTCAGGAAGTATGGGGAGCCCCTATTTCGCTACGCGCGAGGGGAAACGACATTACCCTGCGAGTAAGCCGAGATAACAGCACAGACGCACAAAAAGGGAGCCTCATTGGACGTATTACCGACGAAAATGGGGAGCCAGCCCCTTTTGTGGCAGTAGCGATCAAGGGAACCACCAAGGGCGTAGTTACTGATGCCGAAGGACAATTTGGAATCAAATCATTGGAAGCTGGTTCCCATACCCTGGTCATTTCATCGGTGGGCTACGAAGAGGCTGAGGTTCAGGCTTCAGTAAACCCGGGTGAGACTACCAACCTAATGCTATCACTTTCTGGATCGGTGAGCACTCTGGCGGAAGTGGTTGTGGAGGGCAAGTCTATTGCCCGAGAAATGGCTGAACAGCCCATCGCCATCAGTACGGTAAATGCCCTAAAGCTTCAGGCACAGACCCAGGATATAGCACGAGTACTGGACAAGGTAGAAGGTGTACGGATCAGACAATCCGGTGGTTTGGGTAGTGCTACTAATATTAGCATCAACGGCCTCACCGGAAACGCGATACGATTCTATTACAACGGCATTCCGTCAGAATTTCTGGGCGGCGGCTTCCAAATAAATACTTTGCCCATTAGCAATGTAGACCGAATAGAGGTGTATAAAGGGGTAATGCCAGCGAGTATCGGAACCGATGCGCTGGGAGGAGGTATCAACATAGCCACTAGTACCGATGGAGAGAAAAAAATAGATCTGTCCTATCAATTTGGATCATTTAACACCCACCGAGCTGCGGCCAGTATCACCCGGCCTTTGGGAAAGAGGTGGTTTGTGAATGTAAATGCCAACTATAACTACAGTGATAACAATTTTGAGATGGAGGTAGATAACAATACCTACGATCCTGATTTACCCTTTCCAACAGGAGTAGAAACCATCAAGGTTAGACGTTTTCACGATGCCTTTTCAGCTTTTTTGGGTAATGCACAAGTAGGTTACCGCAATGAAGAAAAGGGATTTTCCCTGCTAGCCATGGGGTATGTCACTGACACCTATAAAGAATTCCAGCATGGTGCAAGGGTTAATTTTGTGCCAATAGGTGAGCTAAGTGTAAAAAGCCAAGACACCTACTTTAAACTGGATTTAGAACAGAAGATCGCCGAGAAATGGCAATTCAACTACTCAGGTATTGCTGGTTATTCCCGATTACAGGTTAAAGACTCTTCCAGAAATATTTACGATTGGTACGGTAGAAATATCACCAAAATCAATCCTAACATTGACCGGAGTAATGGTGCTGAGTTACTAGCCCTACCTTCTATTTCTGATGTCTACAGTTACAACACAGTACATCGGTTTGGTATAGTTCGTCAGTTACCTTACAGTATTCGATTGAGCCTTAACCATTTTTTTGCTTATCAAAATCGTGAAGGAAGCGAAGAGTTAGAGGTCAATTACATAGCTGGACGAGATCCCAACGAAAACGGCTTTCTTATTACTCGGAATATTACGGCATTAGAGCTAAGTAAGCAGCTTTTTTCTGACCGATTGGAAGTGCTTTCTACGCTAAAATCCTACCAATACCTTACCGAAGGCGTCAACACGCTGATAAGGAATAGAGATGATCAAACAGAATTACCGGTTGTTACCAACAGTGAGCACGCATGGGGGTTTAACGTAGCCGCAAAATGGAAGATTAACAATAAGCTATTTATTAGGTCATCATTTGAAAATGCCCTCCGGATCCCCACTCAAAACGAGATTTTTGGGGATTTAAGAGTCATCCGTCCTAATTTCTCCTTGAAACCCGAGAGAAGTCGAAATTTCAATGCAGGGTTCAACGCTGACATCAGCCCGTTTCTAAGGACAAGTGTGAATTACTTTCTTCGATCTCAAAGTGATGGGATCATACTTCAACTTATCGATACCGAAAATGCTCGGTTCATCAATAGAAGAAAGATACACAGTGCTGGGGCTGAACTGGCATTTCGGGGTGCTATCACTAACAACTTTAGCTATTCATGGAATACGACCTACTTCAATCTGGAAATCCGAGAAGTAGAGCAGCCTCAGGATCAGTTTTTAGTAGGTAGTCCTGTACCAAACATTCCTACTTTCTTTTCCAACCTGACATTGGGCTATCAATTCAATGATGTATTACAAGAAGATAATAATCTCTTGCTAAATGTAGATGCCCAGTTTGTAGATGAATTCTCTTTTATACAGCAAGGAAGATTCATCAATGAAGATTTTGTGATACCCACTCAATTTGCGGTAGATGCAGGATTTACCTACAGCATACAAAATTATTTGACCCTCAATTTTCAGGCGAATAACCTGTTAGATGCTGCACTTTTCGACTTTTTAAGCGTACCCAGACCAGGTCGAAATTTTGCTGTAAAAGTGAGGTATACCCTTTAATTAATAATTCAATTAAAAAGTTAAGTGATGATTAAAAACGTTCTAAAAATATTAATGCTAGCTACGCTTCCGGGCCTGATCTCATGTACTGAGGACAATGAAACGCCAATTACCGAAAAACAAACTGGATTTGTTCTACAGACAACAGCCGGTACTGGTGCTGAACAAAATCAATTTGTTCAATTTTTTGACGAGATACCGACTGGCGCCATCGACAATACGCAGGGGAAATCGTTTCAGCAATTCTCTGCTAGCGAAGTAGTTGACAACTTTATAATTAGTTCAAACATTTCCGGAGCCGATGAGGGTCTATCACAGGTAAGATTTGATTTGGATGGGGAAGCATTTGAGAGTGCATTTTTGCCGACTACGGGATTTGCCGGATTTGGCGGCATAAAGGACGCAGAAAATGCGTACATAAACGATGCGGACCGCGATGAAATAGTTGTTTACAATCCTACTACTATGCAAGCCAAAGGCATTATTGATTTAACCGGAGCTTTCATGGATCCTAGCTGGACCGGGGTTAATTATGAAGCTTTCGTAGTTAGGGATAATGACCTATTTGTAACCGTCCGACCGGCTATCCAAGGTAGTGGCAGTTTTTATGCTACAGACAGTGCCATTGTTTATCACATAGACCTGACCACTAATAGTTATCAAAGTGTTTCTGCTCTTGATAACAAAGGTCTCGCCCGAAGAAGCGGTGAAAATTGGGTCGATGAGCAAGGAAATATTTATTTAGCTGCCACATTATCAAGTCCTGAGCGGTCCTCACTGCCATCAATATTGAGAATACCAGCTGGTTCTACTTCACTTGACCCTACCTATGATTTCAATTTCATTAATACCGTAAGTGCTACATTGTTGGCTTCTGGATTACCCGTTTTATTGGGCAATTTCGAATATCATAGAAATGGAAAGGCATACTCAGTTGTAAGCACTACTTTCCCTCTGGTGTTGCAGGAGTTTTTGGCTGCAAACGGAGGCTTAGGTGGAGTTGCTGGTGATCCGGATTTGTTAACCCAGGCATTGGCTTTGTTCAACTCGAATCCTAGTGGGCAGTTTGTTGAAATAGATCTGGAAGCACAAACGACTACAATTATTGAAGATACACCATTGGTCAATGCTTTCTCATCTCGGGTCTCAGTGATCGATGGTGCTGTCTATTTCCTGGCTGTGGGCGGGGAGACGAATATGGTTCTTGAATATGATCCTGCGACACAAACTTCGTCAGAGGTATTCAATGTGACTGCCGGAGGCAGTATAACTCGCTTCGCAAAAATTGGAGAATAAGGAAAACCTGGATGCAGAAGCCCTCACCTTGGGGGTTGCTGCATCTTTTTCCAAGGATAATGATCATTTTGGCAATAGTATTTAGCTCAACTCAACATTTTTTTACTCATAAATATTTAAAGATGTCTACTTCAGATTGAAATATAATAGTCTGAATTACAGTAATTTGTAATATTTTACCTAGCGTATTGTTACCCTTTCTTCTGCCCATTGAGGTTGAGAATTAACCTCAGAAGAGTGTAGCCTATGAATGCCAGCCCTCTCTATTCCCTGCAGAGCTATGGTACATAGTAAAAATCCTTCTAAATGACTAAGGGCGAGTTTGGATCAAGCTTAAATTAGATCCTGAATGGCGTCCACTTCGGGCTGTAAACCGCCATTTCAGGAACCTGATTACGCCTTGGCTTAGCCCTTAGCACTGCTATGAACTGGGCCTCGGTGGCTTCAAAAACGCTTCTTCAAAACCCTTACAAGCTATTTTTTGCAATTGCAGCGTGGAACCGTAAAAAAGTACTTAAACGTGTTATTAGACTATTTAAAATAATTCTAAATAATGTTGATCTGAAATAATTTGAATATTATGTTTGTATTAACACGTGCTAGGTTTCTGATACCTAACAAGGAATTTTCGAGAAGTCAAGATCAGGCTCATGTACGTAAAATTCTGTACTACTAAAAACTAAAAAAATGAAATTTTGGACACGCATAACCTTCGCCACTTTAGGGTTGATACTTATGGCAGTGCTAACCAACGCCCAATCTAGTAATATTTTTCTCGATAGGGGCTACTGGAAAAACCAACCTTCTTTGGAAGACATCAAGGCTAAAATGGAGGCGGGAAACGATCCTACCCAGTTAAATGGCAGCAGCTTTGACCCAACTACCTTCGCCATCATGGAAGGGCTTCCCAACGAAACGATTCACTACCTCATTTCTCTGGATGGGAACGGGAAAGATAAACTTACCCACGACGGTCGTACTTATATCTTCTGGGCCGCTTACGCAGGAAACCTGACTCTGGTAAAAAGCCTGGCAGAGCAGGGGGCTAAAACTGATATAGTAGATGACCATGGCTACTCTCTACTGAACTTTGCCGCGACCACCGGACAAACCAATCCGGCAATGTACGATTTCCTGCTGGCCAATGGCTCCGAACTCACCGAAACCACCCACAGCGGAGCTAATGCGCTACTGTTATTAATCCCGCATCTGAACGACTTTACGATGGTGGATTATTTCACCGAGAAAGGCGTAGATCTCAACAGTAAAGACGACGATGGTAACGGGGTATTCAACTACACTGCCCGCACCGGTAAGCAGAAAATGCTCGATAAGCTCATTAAAAAAGGGGTAGATTACAAAGAGCTCAACCAAGTTGGAGGAAACGCTATGCTATTTGCCAGTCAGGGAAACCGAGGTACTATCCCTCCGCTTTCGTTCTTCGAGTACCTGGAAGGACTAGGTATTGAGCCCAACGTCTCTACCGACGAAGGGGTAACTCCCCTCCACAACCTAGCCCGGCGGGCTGAGGATACCAAAGTGATCAACTACTTCATTGAGAAAGGGGTGGATATCAACCAAGCAAATAAGGAGGGAAATACACCACTGATGTACGCTGCCGCCTACAACGATCTGCCCATCGTGGAGTTCTTTGTTGAAAAGACCGATAATATTAACGCTAGTAACGAAGAAGGCGAAACAGCGCTCACTCGGGCAGTTGACAACAACTGGGCAAAGGTAGTACAGTTACTGATTTCCGAAGGGGCCGATGTAGGAGTAACAGATAAAGATGGTAATACCTTGGCGTACTATCTGATCCAGTCGTATTCTCCCAATTACGCTGAAGACTTCGACCAAAAGCTGAAGACACTCCAGAAAGAAGGGCTCGACCTGACAGTTACTCAGGCCGAAGGTAACACCCTATTTCATCTGGCAGCCGAGAAAAATAATATGGAATTACTCAAAAAAGTGCAGACATTGGGAGTAGATTTAAATCAACAGAACGAGGATGGAACTACCCCATTGCAGATTTCCGCGATGAAGGCTACTAACGACGATATTCTGAAGTACCTCATCGAGATCGGGGCTGATACCGAAGTGGTAACCGCTTTTGATGAAACTATCTACGATCTGGCCAGTGAGAACGAATTGCTACAAGAAAGTGGAACCAGTATCGATTTTTTGAAAAATGAATAAGTATAAGAAACTAGGGTTACTGAGTTTGTTAGGACTGGGATTATTATTTGTCTCGTTCATTGCTCGCCCCCAGAGTGCATCCTACAAGTGCCTCATTCAAATGATAAATTACAACGGTGAGGCCGCCTATTTGATCGTCTCACTGATTGACCCGGAGGGAAAGTACGAAAAGACCTTATACGTACACGGCGACGATGATGAATGGTACCCCGACCTGACCGAATGGTGGAATTACTTTGAGGATAAAGGTGAGGGTATTGACGCCATCACCGGAGCCACCATTGGGGGAGGTGAGCGAGCCATGAGCGTGTTTGAGGTAGAGGAATCCAAAATTGATGCGGGTTATAAAATCCGGTTTGAGACGGCGGTGGAAGACCAGGAGTACTACGTGAATGATATTGAGTTTGATCTCACTTCCAACAGCGTACCGGGTAAGTATGAGGGAGATGGCTACATTCGCTACGTGCGCATCGCCCCCAGTTAAGAACCGGGTTTAGCATGATCATTTCTATTTGGAGATACTGCCATTTGGCACTGGCAGTATCTTCTTTTGTTTTTATATTCATCGCCTCCGTCACCGGGGTAATATTGGCTTTTGAGCCAATATCTCACGACCTGCACGGTTACCGGTCGCCTCAGATCCGTAACTTAAGTTTAGCTGAAACTCTGGAGACGCTTCGGTCAACCTACGACGAGGTGCTCAGTATTTCGGTGGATGCGCACGGTTTTGTGTCCGCTTCGGTTATCGATGCGGAGGGAAACCTGGGAGATTTCTATATCAATCCGGTTAGCGGGGAGAAAGTAGGCGATTTGATCGAGCCGCATCCGCTGTTTCAGTTTGCTACTAACCTGCACCGCTCGCTATTTTTAAAAAGTACCGGGCGGTTCTTTGTGGGCTTATCCTCCTTCTTACTGTTTTTGATTGCGGTCACCGGAGCCATTCTTGTCATCAAACGGCAGCAGGGCATCCGGCAGGTGCTGGATAAGATTATCCGGGAAAATTTCTTTCAGTACTATCACGTTTATCTGGGCCGTCTGGCCCTGATTCCCATTATTATTATCACGCTTACCGGAGTGTATTTGTCGCTGTTGCGTTTTTCTCTCATTCCCTCCGAGCCACTCTCCCACAATATCGACTTTGATACCATTAGCGATACTCCGGCTATTCCGTACCAGGACTTTCCGTTGTTTAAGAACACAACCCTGGCTGAGCTACGATCTCTGGAGTTTCCCTTTTCCGAGGATGTAGAAGATTACTATTCAGTACAACTTAAAACTAAAGAAGTGCTGGTGAACCAGTACACCGGCGAAGCCCTAAGTGAACTGTCGTACCCTTTCACCACCGTAGCTACTAACTTAAGTACTATTCTCCATACTGGACAAGGAAGCTGGTGGTGGTCAATTATTTTAGGATTAGCCTCCGTCAGCACTTTGTTTTTTATCTACTCCGGATTTGCCATGACACTCAAGCGACGGTCCGCCCAGATTAAAAATACTCTTTCTCCCGATGCCTGTAACTACATTATTTTGGTTGGGTCGGAAACCGGTACGACTATTCCTTTCGCGGTACGGCTACAGCATGCCCTACTTCGCGCGGGTGAAACGGCCTATCTGACCGAACTAAACCGATACAGTACCTACTCCAGCATGCAACATTTGGTGGTAGTAACCGCCACCTACGGTCAGGGGGAACCCCCCACCAACGCCAGCAAGTTCGAGTCGCTGTTTTCCCAAACTAAACCCGCTCAGCCCTATACCTATTCGGTAGTGGGGTTTGGCTCAATAGCGTACCCCGAGTTTTGTAAATTCGCCTTTGACGTGGATGAGCTTATCCGTTCTGATCAGCAGAGCCGCCAACTGCTCTCCACCTACACTATCAACAATCGTTCGTGGGAGTCATTTCAAAAATGGGCCGGGAAATGGAGTCAGATGTTAGAAATCAAAATTGATATTTCGGGGGAAGATCCGGGATTAGCGAAAAAGAGTCAAAAGCGGCAAACATTTGAAGTGATCGGAAAGACTCAGGCTTCAGACCATCCCGATGATACCTTTTTAATCGAGCTGGGAACCTCCGAAAAGCAATCGATTACCTCGGGTGATCTGCTCTCGGTAAGCCCGGCCGAGGATACCCACGATCGACTTTACTCCATTGGACTTACCTCAGAAAATCGAATTTTACTTAGTGTGAAGCGGCATGAGCGGGGCGTATGCTCCAACTACCTGAATCAGCTTACTGAGGAGGATACGTTGAAAGCTAGCATTATTCGCAACCAGGAATTCCACATTCCCTCTCAGGCTAGTCGGGTAGTATTAATTTGTAATGGTACGGGAATCGCCCCCTTTCTAGGCATGCTAGATAATAACCGAAAGCCGATTGAGACCTACTTGTACTGGGGAGGGCGAAACCATCGCTCATTAGAGCTGTACCGGGAGATCATCGACCAAAATTTGCGGCATCAGCGCCTGACCGACTTCTTCTCCGCTTTTTCTCGCAATGGTAGCGAAAAGACCTACGTACAAGACCTTATTCATGCAGATGCCGAACGGATTGTCTGCACCTTTCAAAGCAAAGGAGTGGTAATGATCTGCGGCTCAGTAGCCATGCAAAACGGTGTGATTGGCGTGCTGGAAGACATCTGTCTTTCTCATACGGATAAGCCATTAAGTTACTACCAAAATCGCCATCAGCTAAAGATGGATTGTTACTAGTAAGAATCAGTTGGTAATATGTCAGACACCTCTTTCTGATGGGTTGTAGATATCTGACATCTGCTGAAGATAGCGGTAGGCACCACTAGCCTAGACAGAAGCCCGAGCTAGAGGTGTATTTTTCCTATGGTTTTTTTAGTTGTGTAATCGCGAGATACTACAAACAGAAGGGCTAGGTACGCTAAGTAAACGCACACGCACGCCAACATGGAAAGTGATTAGAATAATTTATTTGTATACATTATTACACCGTTTTCCAAACCCTGTAATTGCTCGTAGCTGTCGATTCCATTCTGTCGCAATGTCCATGTTTTCGTATAGTCCTTATTATAAGCACGGATATAGTTTACACCATCAATATTATTTTGAAATTCAACTTCCGCATAAGCATCAAAAGCGGTTGCAATTGAGTATTCACCTGTTAAGAGGTTGATTTTAATATTTCTTGCATCGGAAGAATTATCAAAGAAATTGTAGCGATCGTCCCAAGCATAATTATCGAGACTAGTTGTGTAGTAAGTGAATACAACTTCATTTTGAAACGCAACGACCGGACGCATAGTAAGACTAAAATTATCGATTGCCTGATTCAAATCGAGCTCATAGCTGTTATCGAAATTTCCGTCATTATCTACTCGAAGAACCGTATGTGGGTCACTGGGTGTATTAACCCAATAGTGGGCAAACATGGCGTTCTCCCTCTGTGGCCAAACGTAATTGAATCCATCATCATTGGTTACGAGCCCTTGAAAAGCTTGTAAATGTAACGATCTATCATCTTGATTGTATGTAAGCGATTTGGTATCTGTATCAAATACAGCAAGAGTGGCCTTCATTCCAGCAGCGTCACCGTCAGGGTTTTCTGGAAAGTAGGATATTGGCATTAGAATATTATTGTCTCTAAGATAGCCGTGACCTGAAAGAGGTGGGGCGGCATCCTGAAAATTTGCAGGTGGAGGAAAGTTAAATGTCTCTGTGATCTCCATTGTAGAAGGATCGAATTGAAGAATTAAACCCTCTTCAAGATTGTAGATATATGCTTCTGAATCAGATTTAAATACTATGTCTCCTATAAAATCAATTCCCGTTGAAGCATAGCTCAGTAAGCCTGCCACATCCAACTCCAATGTGGATTTATTGATAATCCATTTTGTAATAGTTTTTGCGTCAGAACTGACTGCATATACGTTCTCGCCAGAAGAGTATACTCCTGCATTTGACCCTAATTCTACACTATTGTTGATGTCAACATCAGAGTTTATATCTTTTGTTGCCTCCATGTACCAAATTCTTCCTTCTGGTTGCGATACGAAGTACCCGGTTATCCAAGCAGATTCCGCTTCCTCTCCGCTGGGAGTTACATTTATGCTATCATCCTCACTGCAAGAGAATATGCTGATGGTGATTACTATTATCAATAGCACAGTAGTCCATGCCCATGTTTTAGTAGTTTTCGTGGTGGGTTTAGATTTAAACATTTTCATTTTTTTGGACTTTTCATATTAACAGTTATTTAATTGTTACCTGCCGTTGTTGGGAATGTGTCGTTCCAGGGCACGTTTCCAGGCAGGTTTCCCAAATCAGGTCTATTTGCTGCTTGTTATTTTATATTTTTAGTATTTACATAGGCATACAGGATTTAGAATTGAGTAGTTTTTTTGCGGAAAAAAGCTCGGTCGGGTTGCTGCAACTCAAACAAATCAAAGACTATGGTATCAGCCACTTTTCTGACTGATGAACTAGTTTAGTGAACCAACACCACTGATAAAACTACCATGATACAAGTCTTATTCGTCCAATAGGATAGTAGAAAAACCACCTTTCAATTGGGCATTATAAGTATCTTGCAACCTTCGCTCATCTGTTAGATGAGCATTCTGATCGGAGCCACTAAGGATGTACGTCTTGTGAGGCTCTAGGGTAAATTCTTGCTCACCACACACAATGTGTTTAGGTGCGTGGGCACTATTATGCAGTCGGAGGGTTCCCTCAAATCTTACCTGATAGCGGTCGCGGTTCATTATACCGTAGGCACCTTCACCCCCGTATATATATAGTACATCAGTTAACCGACTATCTTTCTTAACTGTATTCGCTTGAGCACTCGGTAATGCTGCGAAATAGCCGATAAAGAACGCCCCGATAATCAAGCAGGCGACCGCCGCGTAGCGCAGAACTCGCTTGTGCAGGGGAACTACCTTGGTTGGCTCACCATCCAGAAAAGGGGACAGTGAGCGCCAAACGTTAGTTTCCATCCCCTCCAGCTCGTTATCCGCCAGGAGGCTCTCTTCTTGTTTGAGGGAGGAATTGAGCCATTGTTCTACGGCTAGCGCCTCTTCGGGGGAACACCGCCCGAGGTGATACTTTTTAATTAGCTCCGCGGTAACTTTCATTGTTGAGTAGTTTTGGTTGCTCTTCTACTTACTTAGTTGAGTAGGTACCAACCATTTCTTACTCACCTGTAAAAAAAATTAAAAAAAATTTCCTCGCTTGAGCAATAACCCTGTTTCAGGCGTCTGACATCTGATTTGAAGGGCTGGTCAAATATGAATTTTAGTTACGGAGTGATCCTAGTTTACGAGCGGCTTATGTATTTTTGTAGGTTACTGCGGAGAAATTTAAGGGCTTTGGTTAATTGAGAGTCGACGGTTTTTTCGGAAATATCCATTACCGAAGCTATTTCCCGGTTGGTCATTAGTTGTTCGGTACTGAGTCGGTATATCTGCTGACGACGAGGAGGAATCTGAGAGGTTAGTTTATTGGTTTCTGCCATTAGTTCGTGGAACCTAATGGATTCTTCTACTGAATTATCCTGCTGGCCGATATTTCCGTTAATCTGGGCATCTATTTTTTTGCGTCCCAGTTGTACGCGCAGATAAGAAAAAATCGCCAATTTGACAGCTCTGGTCAGATAATTTTCTATTGAGCTGTTTACCACTACTTCATCTCTTCGCTCCCACAACTTACCGAAAACATCGTGCACAATATTTTCCGCTTCGGCTTTATCGCGAAGCTGATTATAAGCCGCACTCAGTAACCTTTGGGCGTAACGGCGATAAACCTGCTCAAACCCTTCTCGAGTAGTAATATCAAGAGAAGGGGAGAGCCCTGAGGTAGGCTCAGCGGATTTACTGTTTTCTTTTTGTTCGGCTGCGTTTCCCCGCCGGGAAGATCCAGTCCAGAGAGATAGTATAGACATAGTGAGGCTGCGTTTCCCCGCCGGGAAGATCCACAGGTTGCGTAAACCTAGCCAGGCGGGTTTCTCTTACAAAAAGAGAAGGTTCCGTAACGGGCAGCAGTGTGGGCGTATTTTTTGACCGTTAGAAAACTCTACCGGGGCGTAGGTAGATTAACAATGATTTTTCTTTAGATTAATTCTAAACTAAGATAAACATAAGCATCAAACCATTAGCAAGCAATAGTAATAGTCACTAATTTTACGATTGAGAATACTCAGCTACTACCGAGGAAGAGGCGATAGTAGTTTCACTTGATCTAGGTTCCAAGGTTCTCAATTAAATATTGGCGTGTTAGTTTTGCGGCGTTCTTACCCTAATCCGTGCGGGTCTAGCTTTTGAGGTTCGTATTACAGCCGTTTCAGCTACTGCTTGGAGTGGGAGTTTTCTTTTTTTCTTCTTCCGGCCCCACCACAGCAAAGTTCCGGTAATGGGTAAGGAGGCGGTAACCAAACTCACTATAAAAGCCAGAATTTTACCAGGTAACCCTCCGATAGCTCCTACGTGAATATCGTAATTCATCCGGATTACTCTGTCGGCCAAACTAGCTTGTTTGTAAACGCTGTAAATACTACCGGGGTCTAGCTCTTCTAAGGAGTAGGCGTCGTAAAATCGGTAGTCGGAGTTATAGTATACCCCGGATTGAGATGAGACCTCCACGTAAATGGAAGAAGAGTCGTTGGCAGGGTAGTGCAACTCCAAGCTCTCGTAGTCAGGGTTCGACTGTACTAGCATCGGCAGTAGCCGATCAATGGGTGGGTCTTGATTATTCTTCAATACATTTTTGCGGCTTTCATTGGTGGGAATAACAAACTGAGGAGCCTGATCACCACCCCAGGCTTTGTAAGTAACGAAGTATATCCAGTTGAACGCCATAATCAATCCGGAAAAGGCAATGATCAGAGCGAGCAGCGAAACGTAAAAGCCCACCACGCTATGCAAATCGAAGTTCTTTCGGCGCCAGCGAGTAGTGGGTTTCCAGACGAAAGTAAAGCGCTGTTTTCGGCTTTTTCGGCTGGAAGGCCACCACAGATAAATGCCGGTGACTAGCAGTATGACAAAAATCATGGTACCATACCGCATAATTTCGGTACCAATCCTAGGGGGTAACCAGAGATATAAATGACCCTGAAGCACCCACCAAAAAAAACCGTCCCGATGATCCTTAGTACCCATTACTACACCCGAGTAGGGATGCAAGTAGACTGAATGGTAAAACTCCGGTTCCGCCTGATAGAAAATTACCTCTACCGGTTCGATCGTACCCTCATTAGTGGCTCGGCAGTACTTGGTACCGTGAATTAGTTTATCGGGGAAAATGGTCGCAGCGGTAGCTTTCGCTTCAGTAGGAGCAACAAACGGCTTGGTTTCGGTTGGAACTGACCGGTCGCCATCAACCATTCGGGTAATTTCTTCCTGAAAGACCCAACAACAGCCAGTGAGGGCCACTATCAGTACCACCAGACCAGACGCCAATCCCAGGTAGAGATGAAGTTTGCCCGATGTTTTTTTTAGCTGTCGCTTGGTCATGAGGGTATTTTCGTTATTATCCCACGTTATGTGGGGAGAGTTAAACCGAGGAGGCCGACTCATTCGAGTCGGCCTAATTCCAGCGGTACGCAGAGATTATTTTTCCGGAAGCGAAAGAATTGCTTTGGCGTAATTTCCATCGACAGTGGCACCAGGAGTTACCGTTTCAGTGTCAACATCAATGGCGTAGATCTGAGCTAAAGCGCTATGACTAACGCCCAGATACAACGTAGATTCTTCCACCAGATGGGCACCGTTCCAGCCACCACCTCCTTTGGGAATATCCGTGAGGAGGGTAAAAGTCTGATTGTACAGATCGACGATACCGGTTTCCAGTAGGGGTTGAGGAGAAGTTGGGGCGTAGGTCGCCCACAGGAAGTCGGCATTAGTTTCGTCCTCCTTCAGTACTCGAACTACGGCCTTTCCGTCAGCTACATAAAACATATCGTTGATCTTGTAGCCGCCACTCAGCGTTTCAAAATCAATGAGGTAGTTGGGAGCAAACTCGGTTTCTCCGTTGTTAATCCGAAGGATGCCGGAATTAGTGGTGGGTACCGGTGCGTAGCCGCATGCTAGAGAAGAAGGGGAAAAGGAGTAGATGTCACCATTTTCGTCAAGCTCGAGGGCATTGGTAGTATAGTACCGGCCAATATTAGGTGCTCGTTCATCGGAGATGATCTTCTCGAATTCTAAATCAGGGTAGCTGAACACGGCTACTCGGGCTTCTTCAGCCTTAGGAGTAGAAAAATCGCCCGAAGCCGAGATAAGATAGTAGGCGGCGAATAACTTATCGCCCCTCACCTTCAGATCGACCGGAAATGCTAACAGGCTGTCCTCAACTACATTACCAAAATCAACGGCTACGGTCTGTTCAATACTCATAGCATCGGTATTGATCAAGTAGATTTTCTTTTCCGAAAGCCCCGATCGTGGAGATCCCATGAGCACCATTGTACTTTCATCAACCACATCAATGGCATAGATGTCCTGGTCAGTGAAAAAACTGCCACTGCGAGTCAGTTCACCGTTCACCATCTCGTAGCTGGTAAACTCGGGAGAAGAGGTGTAGCCCGCCGCAAATACCTGATCCTTGCCCTGAATGAACGACATCCAGGCAGGTTGCTCAAAACCATTTCCCACCGGTGAGACGGTACCCGAATCAATAGAGGTAACCGGAGTGAGCACATCTACCGCAGGGTCAGTAGCTGCTTCGATACCGAGAAAATAATTAATCTTCTCCGGTTCGGGTTCGGGAGCGGGCCCCACCGTATCATCAGATTCGGAACAACTTATTACGAAACTAGCAGTTATCGCTAGCAGAAGGGATTGCCAGGTTGTTAAACTTAGTTTAATCATCATTCTAACTTGTTTAATTAATAAAATATCGAAATTTAATGTTGAAGGTCCGTCCTGGACGCAATTGCTGGAAGTTATCGTACACTTCTGCGTCCCAGAGATTAACAATGTTGACCGAGGCATTATATCTCCCGTTTTCCAAGCTGTAGACCAACTCCAGATTAGTGGTAAATTGCTGAGGCACTACCCCTTTATCGCGGCTAGCCAGATTTTCCCAGCGGTAGAAAAAGCTGTGGACGTAGTTTTGTACTGCCGATACTGAGAAGCTATCCTTTTCTCGCAGGAGATTTTCGTGGCGATAAGAAAGAGTAAAGTTACCGAAAAGGTAGGGTACGTTAGGTAACCTTACCCGGTAGAGGGTATTGGGTACTCCCACTTCGCCGTTACGCCAGGGGTTGTTATCGCGTAAATCGAGGTAGGTGCCGTTAAGGGCTAGTAGCAATTTATTCCGGTAGTTGTAACTACTGGCCAGGTCAATGCCCCGTGATAGTACTTTGCTACTATTGATATGAAATACCTTAATGCCCTGAACCTGAGGAATGATAAAATCTTCGGCATCGCGAATGAAGCCATTAACCGATACCGTAAGCGGCTGACGGGCCAATTGGTGGTTGAGGATTACTCCGAGGTTGTAATTCTGGCTTTGCTCGGGCAGGAGAGTCGGGTTAGGGGTAAAATTTAGTCCATCGCCGAATAACTCAATAATTTCGGGAAAACGGGTTGCGTTTTCGTAGGAAGCCTTCAGTTGTATTTTTTCAAATTGGTAGGTGCTGGAGATACCGAAACCTACGTTATCCTGAGTTCTCTCAAAGGGAATGAGTTCTGAACCCTGGTAATTCGTCTCCAGTGACTGAATATCGTAGCGGTAGAGTTTGGTAAAAACGGTATTTTTCAGCCGGTCTTCCAGAAAGTTATTAGTATAGCTCACCCCGGCTACTTGCTTGGTTACCGAACTTGGGTTACTAAACTGGGTGTTATTTTGAGCTTTAAAATCATCGGTTCCCCGAAGCTCGAGATGGTTCAGACTGTAATTGATGGCTACATTGTGATGATCGGTGAGCTGGTACTCCGTATTAAAGTTTCCCAGAAAGTTATTGGTGGTAAGGGTTAGTAAAGTTTTTCTGTTTTCAATTTCGCCGGTGTTATCATTCACAAACTCCCGGTTGCCGAACCAGTCGTAACGATAACTGCTGGTATCGCGAGATAAACTTTCTGAAAATACCCCCACCAGATAAGCATTGATACCCAGCCGGTTGTTCAGTAGTCCGATTTTGCGGTACGTAAAATTGGTAATAACTTTTTCTTCCTCAGTTGCTACCTCCCCATAGGGCACCTTGGCCTGACCGATAGCATTGGCCGGCTGCTGAAGTTCATTGTAGTTATCGGAGTATAAAACCCCTACCATCAACTGGTCAGCGTAGTTGGTGCCGGTTACCCCGGCTTCAGCCCAGGCCATTCTCGATCGATAAGCATCGTGAAAGCGCTCGACTTCGGTAGCTACTTCCGACTCTTTCCCCGTTTCAAAATCTACCAAGTTAATTGGAACCCGGTAGTTGTTTTGGGAGCTGTTAAAGAAGGATTTGAGCCGAAGCGTGAAACCGGATTCATCCTCACGATGCTGGGCGTTGAGCGAGGCCAGGTGGGTGCCAAATGAGCCAAAAGAGTAAGAGGCATCCAGGTAAGATTCGGTATGCTTCCCGGTGACAATGTTGATTGCTCCGCCCAGAGCATCCGAAGAAAGATGAACGGGAACTACGCCCTTGTAGACTTCAATACGCTCAATCAAGTTGGCTGAAAAGTTATTCAGCGTGAGCGAAGTACCGAAGTAATCCATGGGCACCCCGTCCAGAAAAACGCGAACCTGGTTATCGGACAGGCCGTTCAGAGATAAGGAAAAATCCGAACCTACTCCCCCTGATTGCCGGATATTCACACCCGAAATTTTATTGAGAATATCGTTAGCATTTACCGCCAGGTTTTTGAACCCATCGGCTTCTACCACCTCCACTGCGTAGGCTTGTTCTCGCATCTCTGTGGCTATGGACTTTCCACTAATAATTATCTCATCCATTTCGGTGGCCATTTCTTCTAGCTGTACTACCAGGTTTTTGGTTTCTCCCGCGCTGAGATCCACGGAAAGAGTCTGGGTCTGATAGCCAATTCCCGATACGGTTACCGAATAAGAGCCGGCCTCTATATTATTGATGATAAACGCTCCCGAAGGTTCAGTAGCAGTACCACGGCTAGCGTCCAGTAAAACAGTAATACCAGGTAACCCCTCGTCATTAATGTCGATGACGGTGCCAGTGAGAGTGGCAGTTTGGGCACAGAGTAGGCAAGGTAGGCTAAGTAGTATGAAGGCAATACTACTTAAGCGAAATAAGAGCACTAACAATTTGTTTATTTAGACTGAATAAAATTAGACGGCTGCAAACATCGGAACCATTTGTTAGAAAAACAATCGCTAGGAGTAGTAAAAATTTAGCCTATTGGTAGTAATCCCTACAAGTATTCATTGAGCAGCGTTGATTGTCACCGAACAGAGATGAGCTTCTTTTATAGCAGTTTTGAATTGGAGGAGGAGGTTGAACAGAATAGTTTCTATGTTGCCAACAACAAATGCATTTTGAAAGAAAGTCAGCAATCTGATGGGAAGGGTTCGCTAAACTTGAAATCCCAAAAAAATACAGGAAGTAGTGAAAATAGATCTGATAGATAAAAAGAAGAAAGTTGACTTTGTGGTGAGCAAGCCGGAAGAACTTTATTCGGAAGTACCCATTCCACTGGATCATTACAGTTCCTATACATTATTGGTGGCGGTAGTACTCTCGGTTCAGTGCACCTACGAGCGGGTAAATAAAGTCACCCCTGCTTAATCTGCAGTAGCGGATGATGTAGTGGATATGACTCGGGTTCCGGTAGAGGAAATGAAATTAATTATCTGACCCAGCGGATTATGCCCCATAAAATCCCGGGGCATTTAGAGAGTTCTTGAAGGTTTTGGTAAATGAATGACAGGGCATTGTTCCGAACGATATGGAGGCGTTGGAAAAGTTACCATCGGTGGTAATGTCCCAGGCTTTCAGCGTGCCTTCCTTTCCGGTAGATACGCACATTCGTCGGCTCATTTACGCTTAAAACCGGAGCTTTGAGTTTACTAGTTTTGATTGTACTGATGTTCACTCAGATTACAAAGGGGATAAGTCGCTTGGTTCTTCGCATGTAGGCGGTGTATTGTTCCCCGAGTTGTTGTTGCATCATGGTCTCTTCCTTGCCTACCCGGAAAAAGTAAAGCAAGCCAAAGGTAACCAATCCAGACGGTCCGGCAATCCAGTTTGGGAGCAAACAAGCCTGCACCACGCCAAACAACCAGAGCGCGCTGTACATCGGGTGGCGGATATAGCGGTACACTCCACCGTCGACCAGGGTATGTCCTTCCCGTATTTCCAGTGAGACCGACCAGTTAAGCCCTAAGTCTTTGTGGGAGCGGTAGAACAGCCAGAGCGTGGGCACGGTCAGGATCATGCCCAGAATAGGTACCCACC
>CAKZYJ010000065.1 GCA_937884755.1 uncultured Flammeovirgaceae bacterium | reverse complement strand
TGAGGTCCCAAGAAATAAAAAAGTCGGAAGAATAAATCTTCCGACCATGACTGGCTATTTGCGCCCCTTTTTTTATTACTTGTCCGCCTTAAATTCCGCAATCAGTATCGATCAAATCACTGTTCCAGCAGTACCAAGTACCATCTTTAAATTCAGAGCCTTGTACTCGGCCCACCTTAGTTTCCGAATTGTAGTCAATCTTCAATAGGTTTTCGTCATTAGCGATGTAAACCTGATAGAATGAGTCAAAATCGCTACCGTCGGTTTTACCGTACATGATATAGCTGTTTACGTTTTCGTTCTTCTCATCTGTTATCGTATACTTGATGCTGGCTACTTCGTCATTTTCCTTAGTCCACTCAATATACAATGCTTCACGCGGATCTTTTTCCGGCTCAATGTTTACTGTCCAGTTTCCACCTAATCCGTCAAATTGAGATGTTCCCTTAAACCACAGAAAATCTTCGTAAACTCCGCTTTTAGAAACGTACATTTCCCAGTTAATCTGTCCGTCTACCGGCTTGGCAAACAGATTAGCTTCATAGGCAAAAGTTCCGTCCGAAACCTCGTACGACCAGTTCCAACGCTGCTCATCGGGAATGTAAGTAGCCTCTTGATCAAAAGAAGCTTTAAAAGCAATAACCGGTACAGCTAATTGCACACTAAGCAAAGATTGCCAGAGTACAAAGTTCACCGCAGCGTAACCGTAGTTCCACTTGGTTTCCTCCAACCGGCCGTTGGTGCTTTGCTCGGTGGGAAACGTAGAAAAATCCATCACAAATGAAGAAGCTGGTGGTAGTGCCGGAGCCGTGCCGGGATCAACCAGTATATCTTCTTCTTTTTTGCAGCTCGACAGAACAAATCCAGCCAGTATTGTGGCTAAGGTTACTCGAGCAGTCCAGGTGCTAATCCAATGTTTCATATGTGAAATAGTATTTCTTCAAATAGTACAATTTGTATGCGAATTATTCTTTTGCTGATAAAATGTGCGATTTAGGTAAGGTATTCTATGGTTTTAAAAAATTTCAGGCGATTAAATCGGTGAGTCTTCTCATACCGATAGCCTAACCCATCAAATTGAAAATGAATGCGTTACTAAACGCTGCGCGGAAGTGATAATGAAATAACGGTAGCTGTTCTGTCAATTGTCTTCCGCCAGATTTTTAGCTACGACAAAACTTGGTAGATTTAGACATGGATGAACTGAAAGAGAAATTCCATCAGCAGTATCCCAACGTATTTTATCTGACCCTGGATGATTTTGATGGACTACAACACTACCTTCGGCAACGAGGATGGATAGAAGCTGATGAGGAAATTATATTAATCGAGAAACCGGGCGAGGGTAATATGAACATGGTGGTGCGAGTACTCACTGGGCGGAAAAAGGTTATCATTAAGCAAGCCCGCCCCTGGGTACAAAAGTATCCGCAGGTAGCCGCTCCTGTAGTACGTACCGCCTCGGAAGCAGCATTTTATCAGCTCTTCGCCGTTCTGCCCGTTTTGCTAGAGGCAACTCCCGAATTGGTAGGGTTTGATTCTGAGCAGTTTATGTTAGCACTGGAAGATGTAGGTGAGGGGAGTGATTACACGCATCTTTACCAAAAAGATAGCTCAATTACGCCCGAAGAAATTAGCGTGCTGGTCAAATTTATTTCCAGGTTGCACCACATCCGTTCTGACGAGCAGTCAGTGGCCTTTCCGGATAATCAGGAAATGAAAGAGCTGAACCACGAGCATATTTTCAATTTTCCCTTTCAGGAAGAAAACGGGTTTAATCTGGATGATGTGCAG
Organism: uncultured Flammeovirgaceae bacterium; assembly: GCA_937884755.1. Classification (GTDB taxonomy): domain Bacteria; phylum Bacteroidota; class Bacteroidia; order Cytophagales; family Cyclobacteriaceae; genus Tunicatimonas. The sequence goes on along the minus strand of CAKZYJ010000065.1, from coordinate 1,959 downwards.
CTCGGATTACAGGAAATATCCTTACCGTATAAGCAAGACGAAGAACTGAAAGCTAAAATAACTCAGTTGGGTCAGCGGTATCTGGCTACGGGTACTACTTTGCTGCACGGTGATTATTATCCGGGAAGCTGGCTGAAAACCACTACCGGAGTTTGTATTATCGATCCCGAATTTGCCTTTATGGGTGATCCAGAGTTTGATTTGGGCGTGATGATTGCTCACTTAACCATGGCTCAGTCCGAGCCGGAAATCATTCAGCAGGTAATAGAGGAATACGAGCAGCCCGGCGGATACAACAATTCGCTTCGGCAGGCCTTTAGTGGAGTAGAAATACTACGTCGGATTATCGGACTGGCGCAGCTACCGTTACCTTTATCCCTAAATGAAAAAAGGGAATTATTGGCGCAGGCAGCCGAATGGGTACTGCAATATCAGGAATCATGAAATACTACCTACTACTTTTTGTGCTCATGGGCCTTCTAAGTTGCGTATCAGAAGAGAATAGCACAATGAAGAAAGAACCTTCCCAAGAACCATTGGTCAGTCAGACCAAAAAATCGGTACTGCCACTCTCTCGCAATGAGTTGTACGATAAAGTGCTAGGTATGCTGGTAGGGTCGGCTATTGGCGATGCCATGGGCGCTCCTACCGAAATGTGGTCGCGGCAAGATATTGCTGTTGACTATGGTTTTGTGGAAAAGCTGGATACGATGGTGCGGGAACCTTCCGCCGAAGGTACCTGGGACTATAATCTGCCCGCCGGAGGCACTACCGACGATACTCGCTGGAAAAAGCTGCTGACCGAATTTCTGCTAACCCAGTCGGAGGAATTAAGTGCAGAAGATTTTGCCGAATATATTGTACAACAGTACGAGCAGGAAATTCAGCAACTCAAACAAACCGATGGCTTTGACCCCGAACCCTTCGAGGTGAATGTGCGCCGAATGGCCTGGTTACAGGAGTGGGCGAGGGTTGCTAAGTCCTACGCCGATGGGGATTTGGACGAATATTCCTACGCCTTGAGCCGGTTTTACGGGGGCGAAATGACCTGTGCCGGTATGCTGTACGCGCCCAGTATTGGCGCTTTTTATCCAGCTCAGCCCGAAAAAGCCTACGAAGAAACCTATAAACTAGCCATTTTTGATCTGGGATTCGCCCGTGACATTAGCGGTTTAGTAGGGGCGATGGTAGCCGCCGCCATGCAGCCTGACGCCACTCCCGAAACGGTGATCAACACCCTACGCGATGTTGATCCGGAGGGCTACTTCAAGAGCCGCTTGGTAGGGCGTACTGCTTATCGTCTGCTCAAAGATGCTCGCCGCATTGTTGATGCCTCTAAACAACCCATTTTGGAAAGTGAGATGCTGGAGATGGAGGTGCCAATGAGTACTCATTTTGATACACTAACTTTTCAGCAGATGCAACGAGCGTTTTTGCTGCTGGATGCTAAAAATCAGGACTTGCCCTTTCATGCCAGTGAGATCTTTCTGATCAACCTCACCGCTCTGCTGTTCTGTGACTTTGATTTTGCTAAATCAATGGTCTTTGTAGTGAATTTTGGCCGAGATAATGATACCACTGCTGCTGTAACTGGGGCTATTCTGGGCGCTTATTGGGGAGCTAGTCAGCTACCGGAAGAAATGGTAACATCGGTACTGTCCGTGAATGATACGCTGCTGGACACCAACTTAGAACAATTGGCTAATCAGCTTACCGATAAAATACTGGCGCGCTATCCGGGGAGTGCATTGTAAACAAAAAAAGCAGGCTTGTAAGCCTGCTTTTCCAATCTATATTAATTAACCTGTTTTAATCTTATCGCTCGCTGGCCGGAGCGTTTACGTTGGCGGTAATGTTTACCTGCTGGGTAGGAGCCGAGGGGTCGTTGGAGATAACGGTAATCACCTTGCTCTGCTTACCGCGTCGCCCGCGGGGGTTAAACGTTACGCTGATTTTGCT
>CAKZYJ010000064.1 GCA_937884755.1 uncultured Flammeovirgaceae bacterium | reverse complement strand
TAATTACCTTAGAATATCTGGGGTTATCGCTGACCGAGTTAGGGCAATATGACGAAGCTATTGACTATTATCGGGAAGCTATTGAGTTTGCTAGGCAGCATAACTATACTGACGATCTGTTTATGCCTGCTAATGGGTTAGGCAAAACCTACGCTATAATCAATGAGGTAGACTCGGCGCGGAAGTATCTGTATCTGGCCCTGGACTATGCTACCAGGGTACAGGAGGAAAATTATCGCATCTCGAGTTCTATTGAATTAGGTAAACTTGATATTTTGGAGGGGTTGACCAGACAGGGAATTGCCCGTCTAACTTCAGTGCGAGAAGACGCGCTAAAGGCCGATAGAAAAGACTACGTCATTGATGTTAATAAAGCATTATACGAGGCTTACAAACAACTCGGAAACTACCGGCAGGCACTCTTCCATCACGAAGAGTTCAAAGCCTTCTCCGACTCAGTGTTTAACAAAGAATCCACCGCCCAGATCGCTCGACTGGAATCCCAACACGAGTTTGACCAAGAGAAGCAACAACTGGAATTTGACAAACAGCAAGAACTAGCGCAGAAGGATAGTCAACTACAACGGCAACGTACGTTTCAGATCGCTACCGCCGCCGCCCTGCTGGTGGCCTTGGTGGTTGTTCTTATTATTATTCGCTACTACCGCCTCAAGCAACGGGCTAACCGGGAGCTGACCAAACTCAATGAGGAAGTGCAGGGGCAAAAACGGCAACTAGAGGAGCTCAACCAAGTCAAGTCCCGCTTCTTTACCAACATTAGCCACGAGTTACGCACTCCGCTCACCATCATCGGGGGCATGACTCGCCAAATAGAAAAGAAACCCGACCAGTGGCTAGCCCCCGGTTTGCAAATGATTCAGCGCAACAGTGATCAACTGCTTAATTTGGTCAATCAGATTCTGGACTTACGCAAACTAGAGTCGGGTACGCTGAAGCTAGACCTCATTCAGAGTGATATTATCTTTTACTTACGCTATATTGTAGAATCCTTTCATTCCTTGGCCGAAAGCCAGCAGATTGAGCTGCACTTTCGCAGCCAGCCTCAGCAACTACTGATGGATTACGACCCCGAAAAACTACTGCGGGTGGTGTCTAACCTGCTGTCTAACGCCATTAAGTTCACCCCAGAAGCGGGCCAGGTATACCTGCGGGTCGCTACTGAGCCGGGGAAAAACTCGAGGACGGATGAGACGGCCGCTTCGGAGTTGGTGCTGACGGTGGAAGATACGGGCGTGGGCATTTCGGAAGAAAAACTGCCCTACATCTTTGATCGCTTCTACCAGGTAGATGACTCCAGTACGCGAGCCAGTGAGGGAACCGGTGTGGGGTTGGCCTTAGCCAAAGAATTGGTACGGCTCATGGGTGGGGAAATCACCGTAGCGAGCCAGGTAGGCGAAGGCACCAGCTTCCGGATCACACTGCCCATCCGCCAACAGGCTCCGGTAGCACCCACGGTATCTCCTGAAACTTTGCCCCAGGCTCCTCTTTCCTCCCCGCTTAGCGAACCGGTACTCTTGTCCCCCGTTGAGGACAGCGAAGTGACCAATGAGCCAGAGAAGCCTCGCTTACTGATTATTGAAGACAATGCGGATGTCGTAAGCTATTTGCAGGTGTTACTGGAAGGAAGGTATGAGCTGTTGATCGCTACGGATGGGGCCGAGGGGATTGAAATGGCTCTGGAGCATATTCCCGATCTGATTCTCAGCGATGTGATGATGCCCAACAAGGATGGCTTTGCGGTATGCGCCACCCTGAAGCAGGACGAACGTACCAGTCATATTCCCATTGTGCTGCTGACGGCCAAAGCCGATGTAGACTCGCGTATTGCTGGGCTGAAACGAGGAGCCGATGCCTATCTGGCCAAGCCCTTCCACCAGGAAGAACTGTTCGCCCGCTTGGAACAGTTGCACCAA
>CAKZYJ010000063.1 GCA_937884755.1 uncultured Flammeovirgaceae bacterium | reverse complement strand
TCGTAGCCCAAACTTGACTTTCGTCCGAAGCTTCGTTAACTACACTACCAGCCGGTTGACCCTGTTCCCAAGAGTTGCTAGGCCCATACCCTTGCCAACCTTCTTCATCTATCTCCTCAAAACTATTGTTATACGGTAGCTTCTCTATAGCTTCTGAAGTTCTCGATATCACCGTTAGTCTTACGGATTGAATTCCCACGCTATCATACTCGTCTATGGCACTCAACTGAAAACTATATTCTCCTTCCCGTAGATTTTTCACTACCAGTTGGGCACTATCCGATTGGGCACTATCAAATTGCAAAATTACACCTTCAGCGCCTTCTTGCTGTTCCCAGATCAGTGAAAAAGGATCACTCTCAGGATCGTTTATGAATCCGAGGAGCGTGACGCTGTCAATTGGTAAAATAACGACACCGTTGTCAGCCATAGTTACAGAAGGAGCTTCATTCGGAGGTCTCACCCAAACCTTTACAGTATCGGTAGTCATTTCTCTGAAGTCGTTTTCTGCGGTAACAGTAAAAGTATACCGCCCTACTGGCATAGCTTCTATGAATAGTTTAGAAGATGTAGAGTTTTGTATTTCAATCTCCGGTCCATCTAGCTGTTGCCAATCGTAAGTATGATTCCCATTGTAAGAGGCGGCGTAAGCCTCAACTTCTAGTGACGTCTGTGGTTGGAAAATTACTTTATCTTCTCCTACATCAGCAATGACTGTATCTTTAGCAAACTGCAACATCCAATCAAAAATATTCTGGTCAAATGCATCATAAGTAGCATCTTCTGTACCCATACCACTACCATTGTATGTTTTTGTCCAGGCATCATGACCAGTTACTGGATAAATCGTTAGTTTTGCATTGGTCGCTGGAAATGGATTACAATTATTAAGCTTATTAATAGGGATAATAGAGAAGTTAGAGCTAAATGCAGGATCATCAACATTGTGGAATGCCCATACGGGCACATTAACCATACTACAAATATCCAAGTTTTCCCCCCGACCTGATATAGGAATAATCGCTGTGACCTTATTAGGAGATGCTACTGCATATTCAAATGCACCTTGTCCTCCAGCACTAAATCCAGTGATGTAGATTCTACTTTGGTCTACCCGGTAATTCTCGCGGATGTAGTCAAGATAGGTATCTATATTCTTAACTCCCCAGAAACCACTCCACGATTGAGGCATCATAACTAAGAAAGGAAATTCTTCCCCTTCAGCAATCAATTTCCCTAGTCCTTCATCTAATATGATCTTTAAATCATCTACCCCATCGCCTTTAGATCCTAGACCAGACAAATAGATTAAGAGCGGAAATTGAGCAGTACTATCCTCTTGGTAATTGGCTGGTAAGTACTCATAGTAACCAAAATTTGAAGTTTTTCCTTGTTGGAAAGGTTTAGGGGTTAGAATTCCCTGAGCATACGCAAAGCTACTTCCAAGCCATAGGGCAGGAGCAATAAGCCACAGAAAGGTTCTTGTTAAGATAAGCGACATGGGTTAGGCAAATTGCAGGTGCTACTGTAAAGAATACACCTGGGTAGTGACACATTATTAACTACTTAGCACACGGTAGGAAAACGGCTCTCGGTTACAGTATTTCCGTCTTAGAAAGACGATCAGTTTGACTAAAGTAAGAAATTACTTTAAAATAAGACACTTGTCGCCGGAATTTTATATGAAATTAGTGTAAAAGCCTGATAAGCATTGAAAATAGACTAGTTTCACTACTCAGATAATCTCATTCAGGGACTATGGTGAATTTCGCCCAGACATTGTACATGAAATGCTTTCTGTCAGATCGCCACTCGCGTCTATTGTATCCGGATTATTTTCAATGAAACGTAGCCAGGTTGTACTAGAGTAATGCGAATGTATTTGCTACTATCGCGACCAATGGGAATACGAATGCCACCTTGATAGATATCAGAGCCTTGAGAAAAAGTATGAAAATGGAATAAAAAGAGAAGTGAGAAAATAGATAAAAATCTCAGTATACGCCAATATTTGGCACAATATAGAAATATTTTAGTACCAAATAATATGAGTAAAACCTATCCACCAAT
>CAKZYJ010000062.1 GCA_937884755.1 uncultured Flammeovirgaceae bacterium | reverse complement strand
AAAAAAAGTTGCCTTTGAATGAAAAAAAATTTTTTTTAATCTCATCAACATTTTTAATTTATTAAAACTCCTTTGCATTTATTATACATTATATTGATAATACAGGGTTATTTATTTTGAAAAATATCTAATGCGAAAGATCTGGCTCAGGTTATACTCAACCTACGGTCTGATAGTTTTTGGGGGCGTTTTTTTACTGCTATCGCCTTTTTTTGCCTTGGCAGTCCTGAACCGAAGATGGCACCGGCAGGCGTTATTACTAAACCAGTTTTGGTCAAGAGCCTTTTTAAATGGTATGGGTGTTCCGGCTATTGTCCACGGGAAGGAATATCTAAAGAAGAATCAAGCCTACGTAATTACTCCCAATCACTTCTCACTACTGGATATTGCGCTAATGGGTTACATTCCAAAGCCGTTCGTTTTTGTTGGTAAAGACTCACTGGCCAAGATTCCGTTGTTTGGTGACATGTTTCGGAAGCTCCATATCACAGTTGATCGTAGCAGTCTGAAAAGCCGATATGGTGCCATGGAGAGAAGTTTAGTGGCAGTAGAAGAAGGCAAAAGCCTGGTGATGTATCCTGAAGGTGGAATACGAACAGATAACCCTCCCCAATTAGCGTCATTTAAAAACGGACCATTTAAAGTAGCCATCGAGAAACAAATCCCTATTGTTCCGGTGACTATACCGTTTAATTACATTATATTACCAGACGATGGAAAGTTGCTAATGCGACCTATCCGTCCGGTGTTAGTAATACATCCACCTATTGAAACTGTAGGGCTTACTTCTAATAATGTGGCTGAACTAAAAGAGAAAACCTACGCCATTATTGAAAGTGAATTACAACAGTTTCATAACGAAAAATCTTTTACCTATGAAAATTGATCGGGAAACAGTAAAGAAAATAGCTCATTTAGCCCGACTGGAATATGATCCGGATACTGAGGAGGCCATGATGGAAAGTATGAGTGAAATTTTAGACTGGGTTGAAAAGTTGCGGGAGGTTGATACGGAAGGTGTTGAGCCATTAATGCATATGTCTTACGAACTAAATGCCATGCGCAAGGATGGAGTAGGGGAACACTTGAACCGTAAATCAGCCTTGGATCTAGCTCCAAAGCATGATCAGGAATTTTTTCGAGTCCCTAAAGTATTAACCGCCAAGTCGGAAGACAAAAAGTAAAGCGGCACTCTTGACTTATCTTCCACCCCAGAAATTCAATCGCCCTTCATTCTATTCTCTCATTTCCATTCTTTTTAAATAATTACTATCCCTGCCCATTAGCTGGTGATCAACACTGACCAAAATTAATACAAGGATTGATTTGCGTCATAAATTTTCTGAGTCCTAATCGCTAAACTTGTTTTTTAGGATTACAATATGCATCAATCTCCTTATCTAGTGGCAGTAATGGGGTTACCCGGTACTGGTAAGACATTTTTTGCTCAACGATTAGCCAGTCATTTATCGGCAGTCCACCTAAGCAGCGATCAGGTCCGCCATAAACAGGATTTATTGGGAAAATATACCACTCAGGACAAACTGAAGGTTTACCGCCAATTACTTACCGAGACCAACTACTGGTTACAACGTAAGCGTCCCGTTGTGGTGGATGCTACCTTTCATCGCCAGGTATTCCGTAATCTGCTCGAAGAAGTCGCCCACAGTCAAAAGGTGGTACTGTTTTATCTGAGAATTGTGGCCGATGAGAATACAATAAGGGAAAGAGTAGATAGAAAACGCCCCGATAGTCAGGCTGATTTCTCAGTATATCAGCAACTTAAACTCGAGTTGGAACCTTTAGCGCAGCCTTTCTTGGAGTTGAACTCGTCCCGGAAAAGCCTGGAAACAATGATTGATCAAGCAACAGAATATATACATCGTGGACTCTCTACAGTTTAAGCGAATGGTAGCTGATTCTTGCTTTCTGGATTGGGAGTTGCCGGAATCAGAGCGGGATTTTGAGATCATTGAAACCCACATTTCTTATGTAATACTTACTAGCCGATGGGCATACAAGATAAAAAGGTCGCTTAGCTTACCCTTTCTGGATTTCAGTCAGTTGGAGCAACGTTATCATTTCTGCCAAAAAGAACTAGCACTGAACCAGCGCTTGGCCCCCCAAATGTATTTGTCAGTACTCCCAGTGAAAAAAAGCAATCATCAGATTTATATTGGCAGTGGTTCAGGAGATACAGTGGACTATGCTCTAAAAATGAAAAGAATGGATAATGCGTTGGAGATGGACCGAATGCTTCTGACTAGAACTGTCAACGCAAACCACATAGGAGATTTGGCCGCTTACCTAGCCGATTTCCACGCTCAGGCGACAGTAGTTTTCCCTAATTATTCACTTCAATATTTTCAGCATTTGTTTAATCCAATTGCTGATTTGTTTCCTTACTTTCAACAGTATTTGGGGAGTAAGTACTCAACTATTGTAGAGAAGGCAATTCAAACTTCAGATCAGTTCTTGAAATCCAATATGGAGTTATTGATCCAGCGACAAGAACTTGGATTGGTTCGTGATCTGCACGGAGACTTGCATAGCAAAAACATTTTTCTCTCCCAGCCACCTATCATTTTCGATTGTATTGAGTTTGATAACGCGTTGAGGCAAATTGATGTACTGGATGAAGTAGCCTTTCTGGCAATGGACCTGGAGGCATTCGGCTATTTTTCATTAGCCCAAATTTTATATCGCCAATACCTGAATCGAATGGCTAGCTACCAAATAACGCAAGTAGACCATTCTCAACTATTCACCTACTATAAAATGTATCGGGCTAATGTCCGGGCTAAAGTTCTGGCTTTCCAGGCGCAAAAGTCTAATCAAGCCAAAAAAATAAGAAAGGAAGCAAAGGGATACCTGGATTTGATGGGTCAATACTCAACTCAACTGCTGTAATAGAGGTTAGCTAATAAATCACTAACTAACCTCCCAAGACTCACACAATGCCCACTAACTGTGGAAGACCAACACCGGACGGTCAGCTTCAAATACCACTTGATTAGTGATGCTACCCTTGGTTAGCCGTTCCCAAAGGGTATGATCGCGTGGCATCAACGCCAGAATGCCTGCTTCTTCGTGTCGCTCCAGATACCGACGAAGCCCATCTTGAACATCCTCACCTTGCTGATGGTGATAGGTGTGGCGTACCTGCCGGAAAACTCGTTCTAGTGATTGACCCACAACCAGCTTTTCAGGAGTAAGCTTTTCATCACTAGGGGTAATATGTAAAATATCAATTCTGGCACTGAAGACTGAAGCGAGTGAAATCAACCCTTGAAATTTGTTGGCATGATCAACCTGCTGGTAGTCGGTGGCAAACAATACGGAATCAACGTTGGAAAATATTGCGTCTTCAGGTATAGCCAGAATTGGGCAATCAGTTCGGCGGAAGAGGTGAGAAGTAGTACTACCCAATAGTTTTTCTATAGAACTGTCCCCCCGGTTTCCCATCACAACCAGATCAATTTCTTTTTCTTCAATAGCTTCTTCAATGGCCTCTTCGGGGAATGAGCAGGTAGAGATGAACTGGTAGTTCAACCGCTTATCTTTAAGATGCAGTAACTCAACTTCGGCAAACTCTTGATCTACTTCTTTAGCTATTTGTTCCTGACTGGCAATAGTATCAACGTACACTCCGGTTACCGGATAGGGATTACCGGTAGCAGCCGTTGGGACCCGGTAGGCGTGTAAAATATAAAGCTTGGCTTCGGTGGCCTGACTCAGACCAATAGCGTATTTTAAAGCTCGGGTGGCTCGGTCAGAAAAATCAGTAGGGGCTAAAATTCGTTTTATAGGTTTCATGATCTACAAATTTTGAAAGTGAGAATTAATTTTGGCTATGTGCCCGGGATGATAGTGTCACCGGAGGCCAGTAGAGTTCCTGTTTGTTCACATGATTGTGAAGTAGCTTGGTTAATCGTTGAATAGTAGATTCTTCCAGGCCGACCAGCGATTGCGCTATGTACGATTCGTATTCCAGGCCGGAAGCTTCAATGTGTAACTGCAGTGTTTGGTAGCTTCCCAGTTTATAATGAGACGTTAAAATAATCGTTTGTACCACCAGCGCATCGCGTAGCATTGGATTGGGTTGTTTTTCAATAAGCTCAAAGCCTTCACTGACTATACCATTCACGCCTGCGGTGGTAGCCGCTTCAGTATCTAGCTTCAGTTCAGCCCGAAGTTGCTCCAGATACTTAATTTTTTTCTGCACCCGGCTGATCAAACCTAGTATATTCGCCTTAAGTGAAGGTGTATTACTCTTGTGAGCCATTACTTCCCAGCAAGTAAGACATTGTTTCTCGGCTTTTAGTAGTTGTTTAATCAGGATGCCAGCTAGTGCTACAGTATAGTCTAAGGTTTTCATGGTGGTATTAGGTTATTGTTAAGGATATCAGTTAATATTATCACTAAGCGAATTACGGTGATGCAGCAAGTTGTAAGCCTCAAATCGCTCCCGTAGGTCTGACGGGAATACTCCTAATAGTTGTTGAAGTGCCTCGGGCGTAATATGATTAGCGGATACTCCAATAATCGCCATAATAAGGCTTAATGCTTGTTGAAGGCCTTCATCTTTATTAAATAAGGATGGTTCATTTCTTATTATTTCTTCCAATAAATTATCCAACGATGTCAACCGTTCGGGTAAATATTGGTCTACTACCCATTCTTCAATCATCAACGCTTGAAGCGGAATAGGTAAAGCGTTGAATAACTGCACTGCTTGAGCAAGAGGGAGACGGCGACTTACTGAACTTAGTATTGACCTCACCTGATTCAGAACGTATTCAGTATCGTTGGGCTTTCCTATTTCTTTGGCTATGGGCAAAATGATTCGATCCAGATAAATCACGTGCGGTTGGTATTGACGAGGATCTTTCATCTTATTTAACTTAGGTCAATAATATACTTAAACTATGAGAGCAACTCAATGACATAAATCAGGATAAAATATGACTCTTAGCTCAGGTAGGTATATGACATAAGTTAGGAATTTTGCTGATCTGCATCATTGAACTCCTTTGTTTCCTTCCCTAGATTACAAGCGGTGCCCGGCAGGATACCTTCTACTGTTAAACCTTCAAAATACAGCTTTCGGCTGAAACCCATGATAAAATACCTTAGTATACTACTAGCGCTGTTTCCCCTTCTGGGGTTAGCTCAGGAGCAGCCGGTTATCGGTTATCAAACGCAGGAGTCTGAGATAAACTTCACTTTTGATCCCGCTATTCACGAATACGTGATTCAGGAAGATGATGGAAACGTTCTTCCATTGGCTGATATTGAGATTTACGAGGTCACCTTGGCCGGCGAATTTAATACGTGGCAAGCGAATACTTTATCAATGAAAGTAGATGACTCCGGAGTTTATCAATTATCCATGACTCTCGATTCGCTGAAACTGACCGATACGCAGTTTGCTTTTGTGATTAATGACTACTATTGGGTGGAACCTCGCCTGGATGCGGTGAACCGAGTACCGGCACCATGCTGGCTAGTAAGTACCGGGGCGGTTTATACCACCCTCCTGCATGAGTTTACTGTACAACAGTTACTGAGCGATTCTGTACTGACTGATGAAACCGCCCGGCAGTGGCTTATGAACTACGCCACTCCTATGCATACTCATACTCCAGCCGGACTAGAAACGCTGAAACGCTTTGTAAAAGATAAACAGGCCATTGCCATCGGGCACGATACCGTCAGTACTTACGTCTCCCGTTCCAGGGTAGCACAGTATCTATTAGCCGGAATGGATTATCCGGTGATGGCTTTTCAGTTAGACTCTACCCGGGCGAACCATATTATGCAGTACCTGGACGATGGTTTTTCAGTTTTGGATGATGATTATACGATGGAAGTAATTCGGGTGCTGGAGTGGAGTTACAATCACCCTGACGTAGCACTTATGGGCTACGAACGGGAAGATATTACTACCAGCCTAAACCGACTGAGCCAAGTAGCCCGCCAGACTGATGATTCGGGTTGGCAAAGCGAGGTGAATACGCTGGTAGGCGAGGTGCGAACTCTGCTGGACGCACAGCAGAAATGGGGGTTATACTATTATGACTCTCCCTCATTTCAGGAGTATCTGCTGTTAGCCTTTTGTTCGGTGCGGGATAATCTGCCGGACTTAAGCGAAAGGCAAAGGGTCACTACCGAACAGTCGCTTACGGTGGTAAACCGATACATTACCAATTTGGCTAACCTCAAGAATTACTACCAAAATATCCAGATTGACCTGAATGAATACTTCGATTGGCTAAATGCTAGCGATTCTACGCTTCAACTAGTAGCCTGGGTACCTAACGAGGAGATGAGCCGGGGCACTCCTGGTTCGTTAGGTCAGTATTTAAGTGAACGTTATGAAGATAACTACCTGGCAGTAGGGGTAGGAATGTTCCGCTTTCAGGAAGAACCGGTACCGGTATCGCTAGAGCGGCGATTTCCCAGTGTAGCTCGTGATGGTGAGGAGGGTAATAGTGCTTATATTATTGATGTACGCCAGGCTGACCTAAGTTCGGATGAAATGAAGTGGTTAGGCGAGAAAATGTTTCATCGCACGGGCGATCAGCAACGAGACCTATCGGAAGACTTTGATATTATCTTGCTAATCAACGAGCCTGAATCCCAGCCGATACTACGCTAAAGCTTATACTAAGAGTCAATACACACAAAAAAGGCGATTATCGCTGATTTAGATCATTGATAACCAATGCTTACCTGCATAACTTTGGGGTAAAGTAGGCTTCTAACCACTGAACCTGTAGTGTTGCTTACCACTTTGGTGGAGAGTCTTCGCTCATATTAATTTTTTTGCTCTCCCCAATCTAGGGGAAGTAGGTTAGAGTAGAGTAGTAGGGCTGGATGCATCGCTCTGTATGCATCTAGCCTTCTTTTTACATTAGAGAAGGACTGTTATCAATTAGATTAAAAAAAGCTAATATCATCTCTCACAGTGAGTGACCACAAATTATAGGGGCTTCTTTTTATGTGATGAAGAGGAGGTTACTATCAAATAGTGCTGGTTTCAAGTAAAATTTTAGTCAATAGTAACGCAAATGTAAACATCGGAGGTGAAGCTGCCTATCTAAGTTTTCTAGGATGGATTCAATCATAATGTTAATTCGCTAAAACTAACGAAAGTATGAAATTTACCCCTCTGTTTAAGAGATTCCTCTTAGCTATATCATTCATTGGGGGAGTGCTTACCTTACTAGCAGTAGTTGGTAGAAGGAAATCTGCTAGGGTGTTTAGAGAACAAGTAGCATCACTGTTTACCATTGCCGATAAGGTGCCGAATAAAGCGTTTAACTACGATCAGTTGGAAGGATTACCGGCACCGGTGCAACGGTACCTCCGGTTTGCCCTCCCCGAAAGGCACCCCTATATCAATACCCTGCGGTTACGGCACGGCGGTAGATTTAAAACCGGAATAGATAAAGATTGGATTCCGATTGAGGGAGAAGAGTACTTCACTGCTCAACCACCGGGCTTTATCTGGAAGGGTAAAACCAGCTTATTTACCGCAACCGACCGCTACGTAGACGGAAAAGGACAACTGGTGGTGAAGCTATTATCACTCCTCGAAGTAGCCCGCGCCTGCGGACCAGAGGCTGATCAGGGTGAATTGCTTCGTTGGCTAGGAGAAGCCGTTTGGTTTCCTACTCGTCTGCTACCTAGCGAAATGCTAGAGTGGTCTGCTTTAACGAATGATACTGCCCAACTTAGCTGTACCCATCAGGATTTGACAGTTAACTTTAAAGTAACCTTTGCCAAATTGGGGGAAATTACTCAAATAGAAGCCAAACGTTACTACACGCCAGGACGGTTAGAAACCTGGGTGGGAGAACTATATGATTATCAGGACTTTGAAAGGGTAAAAGTGCCCACCCGGATAAAAGCCACCTGGAAGTTACCCGAAGGCGACTACCCCTACGTAGATTTCAAAGTAAATGATATTCAGTTTAATGCTTCTTCTCCATACTAGTATTGTTGTTAGATCTATTATTCGTTTCTTCTGAACGGTTTTAAATCCCCCTGGCCCCCTTTAGGAAAGGGGGAAGTTGAAAACGGATACAATTATGCTTGTTTTACTTGACGAAGAGTTCAGAGTACTTTTCCCTCTTTGAAGAAGGGGGCTAGGGGGATTTGATATTTAAACTCTCTAAGCAAGAGTATCTAACAAACGATACTGGTATAACTTTACAGTCACTTGACCATAAGCAGCATATTGACCAGTATGAAGTCATAAGTCTTTATTAACTGAAACAAACCTAGGAGTACGAGGAGGAAATGAACTTTATGTAGGTACCATTTATAGTAGTTTCTTTATTGAATCAAGTCAAGCAGTAATTAACTGATTGAGTTTGATGAACTAAGCTTGAATATAGGTGAGCATACTGGATAAATTAAGCAAGCTTTTCTGATTTCTTACCTATGTGAGATTGTAAACGGTGACTGTTTTTTTCAAAATGAGCGACACTCTAGTTTTGCAACGTACTAAATATAGGTTTATGAATATTTCTAGTTTATCAGTAAAAGAGTTGTTACATCGGGTTAATCTGGCGGATAACGCCTTTCGTAGCATTCCTGAATTGCAAAAAGTGCTTAAAACGTTCTCCTGGGATGAAGCCAAGATGCAAATCGGCCAGGATTTGGGCGCTAAGGTACTGGATTGGATCAAGCAGCAGCAGAACACCCAGGAGCAAGCCCAAGAGGCGCAAAAAGTTTTTCAGGATGCTAAGCGTAGTTTAAATGCTTTCTACAAGTCGCACATTCGGGTAGCTCGCTTTGTGTACGCTGACGACCGGATTGAGTTGAAAAAGCTAATGCTGGTTGGGCCACGATCTAATCGCTATTCAAGCTGGCTGGAGCAGGTTCGGGTATTTTACGCATTGGTTGACCAAAAAAACCTTGCCAAGTACGGACTAATGAAAGAAGAGATTAGCCAGGTACAGCAGATTCTGGATAAGTTGCTAGATCTGGAGGTACTCCGAAACCAAGCCAGGTGGCAAGCCCAACAGACTACCGATAATAAAAACGAGGCGGTAGTGGAAATGCGTAACTGGTACCGGCGCTTTATTCAAATTGCCCGATTGGCCTGCGTGGATAATCCTCAACTGTTAGAGTCTATTGGCTTGACAGTGAAAGTATAATTACTAAACCAATCTTTCTGAACTAACTGAATCAAAGGGTGTATTACATCCAGAAAAAAGCAGGAGTCCGGTAAAAGGTACTCCTGTTTTTGCATATGGCAGACTTGTAGATATTGCTCACCAAATGATGCCTGCCGCCTATCAGTCAACCAATATGTTGTAGCACTAACTTCTCAGGGTAAGTAGCGGAATGTGCGTCTGGAAAACCATTTGCTTGGTTTGACTGGCGTGCCACAACTGCTCAAAAAAAGTATGTTGTTGGGGTAGCATTACCAACAAGTCAGTAGCCTGGCGATCAACGAACTGCTCAATACCTTCGGTAACCTGTGGATGGTCTAACGTATGTAAACTATGCGGCAGTTCTCCGAAGTAGCCGTCTATTGCATCGCGAAAGTGAGCCTGCTCCATGCTGTATTCTTTATCGGGAGCGTGGACATGAAGTATCTCCAACCGAGCCTCAAAGAAGCTTAGCAGTGATTTCAAAGTGCTCAGTCCCGAAACGTCGGATACTTTGGTATAAGAGGTAGCTAGTACCACCTTTTTGGGGTGGGTAAACCGGGCGCTTTCAGGTATCACCAGCACCGGAACAAAACTCTCCTTAATGGTATCGACAGTAACGCTACCCAGCCAGGTACTCATTCCTTCCGCCCGGCGGGTTCCCATCACAATTAGATCTATCTTTTCCTCCTCTGCCACCTGCTTAATTACGTCTGCTGCTAGTCCCGTTTGGATAAGGCAGTGGTATTTCACCTTGGGAGCATACAGAAAATCGTGTTTTAACTGTTTCATATTTGCTTCGGCTTGCTCTTGCCACTCTTTAGTACTCACTGCCTCGTAATAACCGGAGGGGTAATTCGCCGAAGATGCGCTAGAAATACGACAAGCGTGCAGAATACTAACTTCAGCCCCCACTGCTTCCGCTAAATCAAGAGCATAAAGTAGCGCATTATTAGCCGTAGGTGAGAAATCAGTAGCCAGTAATATCCGATTTATATTATTCATAACAGTATTGTTAGATGTTGAGAAATAACATTCGTCTAGCCTCCAAAGAGCCTTTCACATACACTGAGCGTGACTACACAATGCGGTGATTGGTTACTCGGGGAATAACAAAGTAAACTTTTTCTCTGGTGATTATTTTCTGAGAAACTAGCCAGTATTCAGCAATTTTCCGATGATTTAGGTTAGCGGACACAATGATCTTGGTCAGCTTATTACGAAAAGTGGTTGGTTTTTCAGAGGTTTTTGCCGATTTTAAACTTTTATGAGTCCCAACCTAGATTCGTTCAGTTCAACCCTAGTGGCACTACTTTCGATACTGAGATTTATCATCAATAGTATTGTAGGTCAGAAGCCTTCGGTTAGTAATTGCTGCCGGTGGGCTACTCAGCAAGTAAAGAAAACCGGGACTATACACAAAATAAATACTACATACTCTAACCTTTTCAACTATGTACAAAGTCAAGATCGAGCCAGGAGTCAAATTAGAAAATTATTTAGCCTATGCATCGCTGGCACCTCGGTTCAATGCATTCCATAACGAAGCCGTATTACTAAGAAAAGCGCTACGAAAAAAGAAAATATGGATGGTGAACTCTACCGAGCACGGTGGAGGAGTGGCCGAGATGATGCCGCGTATGATCAGCCTGCTACGCCAACTCGGCTTGGATGCTGATTGGGTGGTGATGGAAACCAACGAAAGCCAGTTCTTCGCCTTAACCAAGAACATCCATAATCTTATTCACGGGCAACCAGGTGCCGAAATCACCGCCGAAGATAAAGCGCTTTACGATCAAATTAATCGGGATAATGCTCGGCAAATGGCCGAATACGTGCAAAAGGATGATATTGTGGTGGTTCATGATCCGCAACCCGCCGGTATGGCTCAAGAGCTAAAGAAAATGATAGACATTACAGCTATCTGGCGCTGCCACATTGGCCTCGATTACTCCAATGATAGCACTGAGGCAGCCTGGTCGTTCCTGTCGCCCTACCTCGAAGCCTACGATCAGTACGTTTTCTCTAGCCCCGAGTATATTCCCGAGGGCTTGTCGGGTAACGTTACTCTCATTCACCCTAGTATTGATCCGCTTTCTCATAAGAACCGACCGCTTTCCCTGCATAAACTTACTGGTATTCTGGGCAATGCTGGCCTACTTACCAGCGATCACCCTACACTTTACCCGGATTACAAGCATAAAGTAACCCGACTGAAACCGGATGGTACTTTTGGTCCGGCTCGTAATGGCGAAGACATCGGGTTACTATTTCGTCCTATACTTACCCAGGTATCACGCTGGGATAAACTGAAAGGATTCTTTTCCTTATTGGAAGGTTTTGTAGAGCTAAAGAGGAATAATCAAGAAAACGGAAACCGAAGTAGGAACCATAACCGCATTCGTAACGCCCGGTTGGTGCTGGCTGGCCCCGATCCGGAGTCGGTAGCGGACGATCCGGAGGGAAAACAGGTACTTAAAGATCTGGTTGATGCCTACGTTCAGCTTCCTGACGATATAAAGAAGGATGTAGTGATACTAACCTTGCCCATGAAATCGGCTAAGGAGAATGCTTTGATTGTAAATGCGCTGCAACGTAGCTCTTATGTGGTGATACAAAACTCGATTCAGGAAGGATTTGGGTTAACAGCTACCGAAGCTATGGGTAAACGCATTGCGGTACTAGCCAGTAGCGCCTGTGGTTTGCGTAATCAGGTTCGCAACCACATTGATGGGCGGTTACTTCATCATCCAGAAGATCCTTCGGAGGTGGCATCTCACCTAGAGTATCTGTTAAATAACCCAAAAGTAGTGGAGGAGATGAGTTTTAGCGCCGAGAAGCGGGTGCTCGATCACTTCCTGATCTTCCAGCAGCTTACTAATTGGTTAAACGTGTTCCATCGCGCGCAACTAGCCAAAGAGAAGAACCAACCTGTACTGGTAGGGTAGAGGTTGCCGGAGTTTTTACCTATTATTTTTTACTTTTTAAACGAGATATGACCGGATCGCTTACTGAATTTCAGATTGAAACCTTGCTCACCAGCCAGGTAGTAGCCCGACTGGGCTGCGGCCACGGTGATGAATTATACGTAGTACCCGTACTGTTTGCTTACGACAAGCCTTACGTTTATAGTCATACCCGCGAGGGGAGAAAAGTGGCATTGATGCGGCAACAACCTCAGGTTTGTATGGAAGTGGACCAGATCGATAACTTATCAAACTGGCGTAGCGTGATTATCTGGGGAAAATTTGAAGAGCTGACCGGTAATGCCGCAGAAGATGGACTACAAATATTGAAAAACCGGCTGTACCCCCTAACGACCAGCTCCTACAGCCAGTCGTTGCTCGACCTACAGGCCAAAGATGTGGCCCGGGTTGAGCAACGAGCTGAGGTAATATACCGCATCAGGGTAGAACGACAGTCGGGACGCTTTGAAAAAACCTGAATCCGATTATTTCAGGATCATAACTGGAACATTAGATTCAGTTATTACGTCTATCAACGGCTGGTACTGGCCCATAGCGGGAAAAGCTTGGGTATTCCGACCCGAAATCATGATCATATCTACTTTGTGGTTATCGGTATAATGGGAAATACATTCGGTCAGTTCGTGCTGGCACTCTTCCAAATAAAAACGATGGGTTATATTCCGGAAAAGATAGTCAAGTTCAGCATTCGCTCGTCGACTAAAAGGCGATTCGGTCGTACACTCCTGCCCAAATTCAATGACTTCAACGGTGGTATTAATCTCGTTGGCGAATTGGCTAATAAAATTCATCAGTTGAGGATCAGGCAACAACTGAGGGTTGTGAGCTAAGCCTACCAACCGAATGGGACGATAATTGTAATGGCTAGGTATCAGCAGTAAGTGGTTGGGTACCTGCTGTATAACCTGCTTCAGTTCCAGGTTTTGATCGGCGATAGTAATAATCAGGTCGGGATGGTAGGAGTGGGAGGCTACTACCAACGCATTGCTGAACGGGCCGTCAATAGAAACCAGCTTATAATCCAGATTAGCTTCTTGGAGCTGAGTGCCTAGTTGGCGAAACTGCGTCTTTGCAGCTTGTTTCTGAGACTGGAGGGCATTCTGGCTCTGTACTATCTGTCCTACAAGTTCTTCGTTGCAGGTATAGACCAGAGCAACAGTAATTTTGGCCGACAGTTTTTTAGCCAATCGGATAGCATAGCTGGTACTATTTGCGTAGTTACCCGAGGCAGGTACTGCCAAAAGAAGGTGCTCAATAGATTTCATGGTGAGCTAAGGTTAAAAAAGTGATACAACCTGAGATTAATCGTACATCTGGCTGACTTGCTGCAACCCTTCGGGATTGAGTACTGAAATATTTTGTCCATTAGTAGTAATCAACTCGTCAGCTTTGAACTCCGATAAAATTCGGATAACTGTCTCCTTGGCGGTACCGAGGAGGCTCGCTAAATCGTGGCGGCTGAGGGTAATAAAAGTTTCTTCATTCTGGTCTTCGGGTTCAAACAGTGCGTCCAGGGCTAGTAATGCTTCAGCCAAGCGGCCTCGCACAGGGCGATAAGCCTGGGCAACCAGTCGTTGTTCGGTTTCTACCAAATTCTGACACAAAAGGTGAGTGAAATACTGCGAAACTTCAGAATCAGCCGAAAAAATATCCAGAAAATCCTGCCGGGGGATAAAGGCTACCTCCGAATGTTCAATAACACTGGCTGTTACGTGATAGGCAAGATCGTTCAATAGGGCATTGTACGCAATGAACTCATTGTTTCCGACAATTCGGATGATCTGCTCCTTGCCATCACTGCCGTATTTATATAGTTTTAGCTTTCCGCGAATAACATAGTACAACCCCCAAGCGTTGTGTCCTTCCTGAAATAGAATTTGACCTTTGCGGTACGAAACTGAATCGTAGCCATTTTTAAGTTGATTTAGACCAGTAGAGAGACTAATTGTGTTGGCAATAGGTTCGGACCAAGTAGGCTGGGTTGTTAAGAGGGCGTTCATAGTTAGTAGACTTAAGACAGATAAAATAACAATAATACCTCAAGTTACCAATAGTGAAGCCGATTTATTAGACGTAAAAAGCGTAATTGAAGACTTACGTAAAAGGCGTAGATTTCTAAGAGAATTGCGTAGACAGATAGATGGTAATGAGCAATGTCAGTCAACCAAAGGAAAACGAACAATCGAGCTATTGAACATTGAAGCAATAGAACAACTGAGCTACTAAAGATCTATTAAGTTTTGCTTGATGGCGTAGCGCACTAGGCCGGCGGTGTTTTTGACGTTGAGTTTGAGAATTAGATTACGGCGGTGGGTATCTACCGTGCGAGGGCTAATGAAAAGTTTTTCGGCAATTTCCTGGTTGGTAAACTCTTCGGCGATTAGCTGCAATATCTCTCGCTCGCGTTTGGTGAGTTGCTCCACGGGAATTCCGCCCACCTTCACCGATTTCTTCTTTTGCATGAATTTTTCCATCATTGTATCTGCGACTCGTTTGCAAAAATAAGTGTCGCCGCTAGATACAGTTCTAATGGCAGTCACCAATTCATCCATGCCCGTATCTTTTAGCAAGTATCCTGTAGCACCTGCCTGCAACATAGTAGTGATGTGAGCTTCCTCGTCATGCATGGTGAGTACCAGAACCTGTATCTGGGGAAATTGCTTCAGGAGCTTCTGGGTAATATCCGTACTATCTTGGCCATCACCTAGACTAATATCCATCACTACCACTTTTACCGAAGGGTGAGCAGCGAGCTTTTCCAGCGCTTCATCCCCGGTTCCAGCTTCACCCACAATTCGGATGTCAGGAGTATCAGATAAGGAAGCTTGAATTCCTTCCCGAATCATCTGATGATCATCTACAATAAGGATATCGATAGAACTCATGGGAAGTTAATATAAAGGAATTTCCACGGTTGCAAAAGTGCCTTCTTCCGGTCGGGAATCGATCTCCAATGTACCAGCAAGTGACTTCACTCTGGTTTGAATATTCCTGAGTCCGAATGTAGGATGTGTTGCCTTAAGGGCTTTTGGATCAAAGCCTCGTCCATCATCTTCTACCAAAAGAACTACGCTCTGATCATGTCCAATGAGCTGTATATTGATTCGTTGGGCCCCCGAGTGTTTTAAAGCATTGTTGATAAGCTCCTGAGCCACTCGATACAGACCCACAGTTTGAGTCCGATTAAGTTTTGAATCCATGCCGTAGTGTTGAAATTGTACCTGTATCTCGTTCGTATCATTAATTGTCTGGCATAAAAACTCAACTGCCGTCACTAAGCCGTAGTCTTGTAAGATGCTAGGCATCAGGTTACGGGAAATTGATTTTACTTCCTGAACGGTGGATTGAAGTATGAATTTAAGCTTGTCCAGCGAATGCTGGTTCT
>CAKZYJ010000061.1 GCA_937884755.1 uncultured Flammeovirgaceae bacterium | reverse complement strand
CCGCAGTACAAGCATTAGGTTACGAGTATCCGTCTGATATTCTTGGTGAGTTACTACAGGTAGGTGCTTTCGAAGAGCCAGTGGAAGTAGTTGGCGTGTTAGAAGATTTTAAGTTTCAAACACCAGTAATGGAAGATGGTATTGGCCCTTTGTTATTTCGCTTTCAGCCAGAGCAGTTTAGCTACCTCAACGTAAAAATCACCGCTGGTGACGTAGCCGGAACGCTGGCCAAACTAACGGCTGCCTGGCAGCGCGTTGATCCAGTACATCCATTTCAGTACCAGTTTTTTGACGATCAACTGGTGAAGGTCAATCAGTGGTTGGGCGACTTGGTTGCAATTATCGGCTTCATCGCAGCTCTGGCTATTATCATTGCTTGCTTGGGGCTACTGGGTATGGCTACCTATACCGCTGAACGGCGAACCAGGGAAGTGGGAATCCGAAAGGTGCTCGGGGCGGGAGAGTTCAACCTGGCCTTGCTACTCTCGCGAGGATTTCTTACCACTTTGGCGGTATCTATTGCCTTGGGGGCACCACTCAGCTATTTCGTAAACAACCTGTGGTTGCAAAACTTTCCCAACCGTGTGGACTTTGGTGTAGCAATGATTAGTGGCGGCTCACTAGTACTGCTAGTTCTTGGACTGCTGACCATTGGGTCACAGACTTTACGAGTTGCCCAGCGTAATCCGGTAGATACATTACGAAATGAGTAAAATCGGCTTGGGGCCAGGAACGAGGCGCGTGGGGCGCGCCTCGTTCCTGGCTCCCCGTTTCAAACAACAGCATTATGCACAACAACTACCGTCCGCCTCGCTGGATTGACCGCTTACTAGAAAGCTTCTGTGCGTCGCATCTGCTAGAGGAGGTGCAGGGAGATTTGCATGAGTTATACGGAGAGTGGGTAGAGAAGTACGGAGAACGGAAGGCAAAACGATTGTATGCGTGGCACGGAATTAAATTTTTACGACTCAATAACTTCAACTCCTTATCCATCAAAAGCCCAACGCTTATGTTAAAAAACTATAGTATCATCGCTTTGCGTACCCTATGGCAACAGAAGGGCTACAGCATACTCAATATTTTGGGACTCTCCCTCGGACTGGTTTGTACTTTTCTCTTGGTGCTGTGGATTCGGGATGAGGTAGCTTATGATCGCTTTCACGAGCGTGACGATCAGCTTTACCGGGTAATGCGCCACGTATACTCTGGCGATGACATTGAAACATCTGATCGGGTAACCTGGAATATTGCCCAGGTGCTGAAGGATCAGTACCCGGAAGTGGCGGAGGTTGCGATTATCACTCCCGCCAGATTTGTAATGCAACAAGATGAGCAATCCATCCAGGAAGAGGGAATCTACGCTACTCGGGATTTCTTCCGTATGTTTTCCTGGGATTTGATTCAGGGAGAGGAAGCGGAAGTGCTTCGTAGTCCTTCCTCTCTGATAATTTCCCGTACTCTCGCCCAAAAGTACTTTGGCGATGATTGGAAAAGCCAGGCACTGGGCAGCACAGTGCACGACGATGTTTACGGGCTGGGCGATTTTACCATCACGGGAGTGTTTGAAGATATTCGCTTTCAATCATCCCTACAGTTTGACTTTGTGCTTCCGATGGAAGTGTACGAAGAACGCAACCAGTGGCTTTATAACTGGAATAACAGTGGGCCTTATATTTTCGTCCAAACCCAGGAGGGAGTTGATGGGGCGGCGCTAAGTGCAAAAATTACCGATATTCAGAACGAGCATATTGAGCAGTTTCGCAGCGATCTTTTTCTTCAGCCCTATGCCGACCAGTATCTGTACTCAAGTTTTAAAGATGGAAAACAAGCTGGCGGGCGTATCGAGTACGTGCGAATGTTCGGAGTAGTAGCGCTTATTATTTTGCTCATTGCGAGTATCAACTTTGTAAACCTGGCTACTGCCCGCTCCATGCGCCGAGCCCGGGAAATTGGAGTACGTAAGGCTATTGGAGCTGGTAAAAGATCATTGGTTGCTCAATTCATGGGAGAGTCATTTCTGCTGGTGCTTGTGGCTTTCGGACTGGCAATGGTATTAGTCATACTCGCTCTACCTTTCTTTAATGAGTTAACCGAAAAAGAAGTCACGTTAGCTAACCTTAGCGGAAGTACGTTCCTGCTATTTTCAGGTATAGCGGTGCTCATGGCTTTGCTAGCCGGACTGTATCCTGCTTTTTATCTGTCTTCATTTGATGCAGTTCGGATTCTCCGCGGCTCATTTCGTCTGAGTGGCGGGGGTACCCAACTACGGCAAGGACTGGTAGTTTTTCAGTTTGCTATCTCCATTTTGCTTATCGGGGGTTCTATTATTGTCTATCAGCAAATTGACTATATCCATTCTAAAAACCTGGGACTTGATCGGGAGAATGTCATTTCCATGCGACTAGAAGGTGATATGCGCGCAAAATTTGGCACGGTGAAAGAAGAGCTTCTTCAGAGTCCGGGTATTGCGTCAGTTACTAGCACCAGTGAAAGTCCCCTCGATATTGGGAGTAGTACGGCTTCTGTCTCCTGGCGGGGCCGTGATCCCGATGCCCAAATCATTATAAATATTCTCATGGTAGATTTTGACTTTCTGGAGACTATGAAGATGGAACTGGTAGAAGGACGAAGCTTCGATACAAAGTTTGGAACCGACTCCTTCAATTACATCATCAACCGGAGAGCACTAGAGGTGATGGAATTTGAAGAACCTCTGGGCGAACAGTTAAGCTTCTGGAATGCAAGTGGTACTATTGTCGGGGTAGTAGAAGACTTTCATATGGCATCTCTTTACTCAGAAATTGCCCCGACAATCATACAACTTCGTCCTCGCTCTACCGATCACTTATTCTTACGGACACAACCGGGGCGCACCACAGAGGCCATTACTAGCTTAGAAAATGTTGCCCTTCAATTTAATCCAGAATATCCATTTGAGTATAATTTTCTCGATGATACTTTCCGTCAGACGTACCGCGGCGAGATGGTCGTGGGCAAACTGGCCGGTTACTTCACTGGGTTTGCTCTATTTATTGCCTGTTTGGGACTATTCGGCCTGGCGGCTTACGCCGCAGAACGGAGGAATAAAGAAATTGGTATTCGCAAAGTATTAGGAGCTACTGTTACTAGTATCGTTACTCTACTCAGTAAAGACTTTCTGAAACTAATACTGGTTGGTTTTATCATTGCCATTCCCGTAGCCTGGTACCTAATGAGCCAGTGGCTACAAAATTTTGCCTACAGTATTGAGATTAATTGGTGGATATTTGCTCTGGCTGGTCTTCTGGCCCTATTAGTAGCCTGGCTAACTATTAGCTTTCAATCTATTCGAGCTGCGGTAGCTAACCCGGTAGATTCCTTACGAAATGAGTAATCGTAAACATCCACCTCACTGGGCTGACCGCCTGCTGGAAAGCTTCTGTGCTCCGCACTTGCTAGAAGAAGTTCAGGGAGATTTGCAGGAACTGTACGGAGAGTGGGTAGAGAAGTACGGAGAACGGAAGGCAAACTGGCTTTACAGGTGGCATACGATCAAATTTCTTAGGCCTTTTGCCATCAGAAAATATCGTTTTTTATCATTACTGAACTCGGCTATGCTTAAAAACTATCTAACGATTATCTACCGCAACTTTCAGCGACAGCCCTTCCAAAATAGCCTTAATCTTTTTTGTCTGGCATTGAGCATCGCGGCTACGTCGCTAATGCTGCTATACATCAACTTTGAACTTACCTACGATCAGTTTCACCAGCAGGCTAACCAAATTTACCGAATAGAAACCCAGGGCATTCAAACCCGTGACCAGCTACGGGAAATGGATTGGCCAGGTACTCCGGCTAACCTGGCTACTTTCTTGAAACAAGATTATCCGGAAATAGAAGCCACCGTCCGGTTTTATCAGTTTTGGCAGGATGAAGAGGTAGAGTTTCAGTACCAGGATGATAAATTTCAGCAAGAAGATGTTGTTGCGGTAGATGCTTCTGTTTTCGATATATTCTCATTTCCGCTAATTAGCGGAGATGCCCAGGAAGCACTTAGCGGACCCAATAAAATTGTGTTATCGGAAAGTCTGGCTCGCCGAATTTTTGGGGAACAGAATCCGGTCGGTAAGCTACTGAATAGTAGATTAGCTCATATCCGCCCTGATACTCCGACGGAGTATACATTGATGGTGAGTGGCGTATACCGCGATTTACCAAAAAACACCCATTTACCCGCAAATGCTCTCATATCTTCCGAAACTGATCCTCATCTGGATGATTACTATTTCAACCGGTTTCATACCTCCACGTACGTATTACTGCCCGATTATACTAACCCAGCCGGTTTAGCTCCTCGGCTTTCCCAGATATACACGAATTATTTAAATCCTGACCGGGAACCGGTGATGGTGAGTGCTCAGCACACCCTGATCCCACTTACCGAAATTCACTTAAGAGAAAGTGGTGGACTGACTTACGTGTACATCTACGGCGCAGTAAGTATCCTGCTGTTGTTCCTGGCGATTATTAGCTATGTGAATCTGTTAACTGCTCAAGCTAGTACCCGGGCCCGAGAGATAGGAGTACGCAAAGTAATGGGTTCCCGACGGGACCAACTGGTGTATCAGTTTCTTACCGAATCTACCTTTTTTGCGCTACTGGCCCTGATTGTGGGGTTGATGCTGCTCGTGGTTTCAATAGACTCTTTGAATAATATACTGGGGCTGCAATTGAATACTACATCACTGTTACAGCCGTCTTTGCTGATAGGTATGCTTACAGTTCTACTAATTCTTGGAGTGCTAGGCGGAAGCTATCCAGCTTTTTTTCTCTCTTCTTTTCAGCCGATCTCGGTGATGAAAGCGAAGCCAGTACGAGGCAGGTCGCTGCGAGGTGTATTATTATCGGTGCAGTTTGTCGTAGTGCTGTTTGTGCTGAGTTGTACACTGATGGTGTACGATCAGCTACAGTTTCTACGACAGAAAGATTTGGGGTTTGATCAGGAACATATCGTTATATTGTCGCTTTCCGGTCAGGAGGAAACGCAAAAGAGTAAAGTGTTGAAAGAAGCCCTGCTGCAAAACCCACTGATTGCCTCGGTGGGCGCGGCTGATTTTGTTCCGGGAGCTTACGGCATGATCACTGGTCCGGTAGCTGCCGATAAAGCACCCGACATGGGGTCGCAATTCGTTCGTCGGGGTAGAATTGATCCTG
>CAKZYJ010000060.1 GCA_937884755.1 uncultured Flammeovirgaceae bacterium | reverse complement strand
GTCGTCTTCTAATAATGTGAGATTATCACAATTACCTCGGTAGATCTCGACATACTCCGAGCCAGGAGTAGTTGCCGTCATCTGAAGCTTTCCGTTACTAGGCATCGTATAGGTGTACCAATAATAGGAGCTTGGTCCTTCAGGGATTGTATTAGTACCAGTGATAGCTGTATCAGCCCTAATGCAACGTCCACCAGGTGTGAGAGGAATAAATTCCAGTTGCCAATCAAACAACCGCTCATAAGAGCTACTAGGATCCCATTTAATAAACAATTGATCCCCCTTACTTAAGGATAGTGAATCTTCTAAATAATCGGCATAACCCTCATAGATCAAATTGTAGCAACTATTTAGATAAATAAAAGCGTATTCATCTAACGTGATTTCTAATTCACCATCATCAGGCATCGTATAGGTATACCAGTAATCTTTATCAGATACAAACCAGTTAGTTCCAATTTCAGCTGTATCAGCAGAGGTGCAATTACTTCCAGTCCCGATAGGCATTACTGCAAGGCTCCAGTCGATGCTATTAGTATGGTATCTATTCCACTTAATATAGACTTCATCTCCCTTATTGAGAGTATTGACGGTAATATAGCTACGTCGATTACTGCTTTTCTCGAGCTGCAAATTATCACAAATACTACTATACATATCTATAGTTCCATCTTTTCCATAAATCTGTAAGCTACCATCGCTAGGCATAATATATTTATACCAGTATGGATACTGATAGTCAGTAGGAGGAATGGTATTAGCCCCAGAATTAGCATCGACGGCAAGATCACAGTTATCCCCGACTTCAGGATTTGGAAGTGATAAATTCCAATCGAATCCACTTTTATCCTTTGTTGCCCAACGAATAAAAACTTCATCACCAGCTTTCAATGTAGTAATGAGAATATTACCAGAGTAGCTACCGCCTTCATAACTCTCGTTATCGCAACTGTTTACGTAAATTGATACACTTGTAGAGAAAGTAGATGCAATTTCTAAGCGGCTATCGCTAGGCATGGTAAATTTATACCAATAGTACTCAGTACTGGAGTTCGGGATAGTATTCGTCCCCAAGGTAGCAGTTGGGGCTGTCTCACAGTTAGACTGCCCCCACACTATCATAGGGAAAAGCATAAAAAATAATAACGGGAAGTATTGTTTCATATCCGTCCTTCTAACTTCAAGCGGTTCCTAAGTTCAGCCTTTCTTTCTGACAAAAGAGCTAAACGATCACTGTTCTAACTCATACTAAATTATAAATATATAATAGATATTTTTAAACTAAAGATGAAACATTTTTAATATGTACTATATGAGTGTAACATGTTCATGCAATTCCATCTGATAGGTAGCAGAAACAGCATGTCTTAAAATAAGCTGCTAAAAAGATGAAGGAATATGCTGGGAATGATTAAATATTTGCGTCCAAATTTTGGCTAACCTGTTTCTCAATAAAGGGCAATGGATAACTGAACTACCTTTGGTAGTAGGGGTAGAGACAACCTCTCTTGTAGCTAAGAAGAATAAGAGTCTATATGTTAAACCGAAACCGGCTTAGCCTTAGGCTTTTGCGGTTTACGAGGTGAAGCTGCCTTTTTCGCTGGCTTACGATAATCCTGGTAGCGACGGTAGGTAGCTACTCCGAAGCCAAACATCAGCAATAACGTACCTATCCAAAGAACATTGATCAGAGGCTTCTCAATAGCCTTAAGCACAATATATTCCTTCTGAGTAGTCTCCACTCCCAGTACGAATTTATTCTCGTCGGGCACAATATTCAGCAGGGTAAAACGCAGACCTAGCTCGTGGGAGGTATCGGGTATGCGACCTACCATACGGTCGCGGATAAGGTAAATTGGTTTGAGAGTATATTCGGCTACTCCGCCCATTACCTGAATGTGGGCTTCTACCGCTAAGTCACCTTCGTTCAACTCAACTCCTTCAATCTGGTCAACCCGCTCAATCTTCAGGAGTTTAGCTACATAGTCGTTGGCGAAAAATTGCTCACCCATTTTTATCTCCATCTCCTTCATTTCAGCCCATTCTTTTTCTTCAGTAGTAGGAGGAATAGCTGATACGTGGGTATACAGGTCTTTGCCTAGAGTACGCCGGATATCGGGAGAGGCAATCAGCCCCATGTTAGGATTTACCTGTGAGCGAGGATACAACGTAAACTGCTTACCCGTTTCGCGATGAGTGTACTGTATCTCGTGGTAAGTGTTCTCGGGATGGATTTGTACCGTGTCGTCTTTTGCAAAGTACCTAGTGCCTTCGTGTGAGAAGTCGGCTACTGCTACCGTTAAAAATGGTTTTTCGGTAGGTCGCAGCAAGTCTTTTTCTACGTAAACCGGCACATCGTGGGCGTCTACTCGCTGACCCTTATAGATTAGTTCGTACTCATCCATATTACGGGGTTCATTAATCCAAAGCAGAGTATTTTCCAGGTTTTCGTTAGCCGGATCATCTTTGAAAATGAGTAGCCCTGATTCATTGATGGAAACTACATTCGAGTAACCTGAGGAGAAAAGAATACCGATAAAGATCATGGCTACACCAATGTGAGAAATAGAACCACCTGATAATCGGAAGTTTTCCCTACCAAAGCGCAGTAATATCTTGCCGTTGGCCACAATAGAATACACCGAAACTGTTAGCAGTAGGATGTACACCGGGTTAGTAACTCCACCAATAAGCATAACTACCGCACTAGCCAAAAGCGTGATAACCAACGGGACGGATAGTTCACTCTTTAGTTTTTGGGGATCCATCTTGCGCCAGAAAAAGAACTGACCGGTACCGGATAACAGCGCGATGGCGATGGCAAACCACAACTGAAATTTAGTGTAGAAACCCACCTGATCAGCGGGGGGTGCGACATTAGATACTCCCCCGAATGATTCAATAATGGAATTATATACTGGAATAGAGGTAGGAACCAGTACCTGAAACGCCATCAGGCAGAGGGTGGTAGCCCCGATAAAAATCCAGAACTCTCGGCTGTAAGCTGAAGCTTCCTTCTCTGAGGTAGGGATCTCCTTCCAGCGAATAGCCGACAGCACAATAGCTGCTACCGTGAAGAACAGCATATAAATAAGTAATTGACCCGATAATCCTAAGTCAGTGAAGGAGTGTACCGAAGCGTTGCCAAGGATGCCACTACGGGTTAAGAAGGTGCTGTACAGGATTAGTACGAAGGTGGTGATGACCAGCACGATAGAGGTTTTTAGTGCCGTGCCGTTATTTTTAAAGATAATCAGCGTATGAATACTGGCTACTAATACCAACCAGGGAATGTAGACCGCGTTTTCTACCGGGTCCCAATTCCAGTAACCCCCAAAGTTCAACGTTTCATAAGCCCAGTAGGCACCCATCATAATACCCAAACCCAGTACAGCGGCGGAGAAAATAGCCCAGGGTAGTGCTGGCTTGATCCAGCTTTCGTATCGCTTGCGCCAAACGCCAGCCATACAGAACGCAAACGGCACTAGCGTGGTGGCAAAACCCAAAAACAGCGTAGGCGGATGAATGACCATCCAGTAGTTTTGTAGTAGCGGATTCAGGCCAGTGCCATCTTACTGACGAAAGTCTGGGTTCATGGCGAAGACAGGAGCATCAGTCATCACGTCGCGTAATAGCTAGAAAGAGTACATAACAATTTTGAGTTCGATACCAGGAATTACCGTACCGAGAATCATAGACGCTAAAAAGGCCTGTACTAAAGCAAACACCGCCATGACCGGAGCTTCCCAACCAGTTTTCTGATTAGTTCGAATTAGAACCACGCCTAAGATTACGTGCCAGAAGATCCAGAGTAGAAAGCTGCCTTCCTGTCCTTCCCAAAAGCAGGAGATCATGTAGTACACGGGCAGGCTAAGGGAAGCGTGACTCCAGGCATAATGATACTCAAATAAGTGATTGTAAATAATGTAAAACAGGCTTACGTTAACGCCAATTACTAATCC
>CAKZYJ010000059.1 GCA_937884755.1 uncultured Flammeovirgaceae bacterium | reverse complement strand
AATCATACGTTTCTGACAAAGATAACTATAAAAACTACTTTGACCCATTACCAATAAACCTATGTCATCGTATAATAAGGGTATTTTTCTTTACCATTTACCCTCAACCTTTCACCTTCTACCATCGACCGTTTACCATTTTTATTCATAACGAAGTGATTCGGTGGGGTTAGCCAAAGCTGCTCTAATTGTTTGAATACTAACCGTGAGTAAAGCGATAATCAGTACCATCGCAATGGGCGTCAAAAACAACGAGACGTTCATCTCCGTACGTACCGCATACATTCGGAGCCACTGCTGGATGACCCAGTAACCCACGGGTAAGGCGAGCAGACTGGCGATCAGTACCAACCGTAAGTAATCCCACGATAGTAGTTTAACGATGCTCTGTACCGAGGCTCCCAACACTTTACGAATACCGATTTCTTTGGTTTTCTCCACCACCGTATGCAATGTAAGCCCGAATAGTCCTAAGCAGGCCACAAAAATTGTGAGTGCTTAAAATAGGTCGAACAATTGTCTGATCCGGGTATCTGCCTGATACTGGGCGTTGAAGTAATCGTCTACAAAGTAGTAGTCAAACGTTTCGTAGGGAAAAACCTGGGTATAGGCTTCTTCAATCTGCTCAAGCGTGCTATTTAAACCTTGGGCGGATACTTTAATGCTGTAGTAAGAGTCAAGTTTGTAGGTGAAATCATCCCGACTGAAGAGGAAGGGCTGGGGAGCGTGCTGTAATGACTGGTGATAGTAATCCTGAACCACCCCCATAATTACGTATTCGTTACTGCGCTCATCCCGAAAAGCCTGACCGATAGCATTATTCGGGTCGGTATACCCTAGTATCTCAGCCGTACTTTGGCTAATAACACTACCTTTGGAAGTATCAAATGTTCCAGCCAGCAGTTTTAGATCATATACAGACGCATAATCATTATCAGCTTTAAGTACATCAATACTAGCGTTCTGATGGAGCTCAGCCAGTTGAATGGAATAAATACTACCGCGCTCACCAGGAGTAGTCCGGGAAAAAGAAACCGCTTTTACCCCAGTGTACGGGGCAATGGTCGTTTTGAAAGCATCTTCCGGAATTGTAGGCGATTTTTGCTCGTGGTGCTCGATCCAGGTCTCGGTGCGGTTCTCCGGGCCGGTTACCACAATTACCCCCTCCTGATTAAAACCCAACTCGTAATTCCGCATAAAACGTAGCTGCTGCACTATGGCAAAGGTGAAAAGTATTAGCACCATGGAGGCCCAAAATTGCGCCACTACCATTCCCCGGATAGTATTGGTTCTAGGTTGCAAAACCCCTTTACCTTTGAGGAGCAGAAAGGGCGAGGGGTAGGATAGTTTTAGTGCCGGAATTATTCCGGCTAATAACGTACTGAAGACAAACAGCAAAAGAGCAGCTAACCAAACCTGGCTCGTATGAATGCTGATTTCTTTGCCAATAAACTGCGTATACCAGGGGTGAAGGATTTGCACCGCTGTAATGGCTAATCCTAATGCCAGACAGTTGTAGAGGGTTGACTCTAAAAAGAACTGGCTAATGATTTGTTGCTGTTGGGCACCCATCAGCTTCCGAAGCCCCATTTCTTCGCTGCGGGTTACCGCTTTAGCCATCGTCATGTTGATATAGTTAATAATGGCTACAAATACAATAAGTACTGCTAGTGCCGAAAGAAAGTAAATGTATTGGGCATTGCCATTTACGCTTAGTTCACCTTCCCGATGAGAGTGCAGATGAATATCGGTGAGTGGTTGCAGGGAAAAATGGACATTTGAAGAAAAGTCTTGAGGAGCGTGCGTTGTAAATAAGTGATTAATGTTAGTTTTAAATTCAGCTAAATCAGCAATGGGGGCGAGTTGGACATACGTGTACACGCTGTTTCCGTTCCAGGTTTCAGCATAGTCTTTACCCCATCCGGTAGATAGGGTGGAGAAGGAAGCTAGAAAATCGTACTGAAAATGAGAGTTCTCCGGGCTATCTTCCACAATCCCCGAAATCACTAGCTCAAAGCGATCATAATCGTTGGTATATTCCACGGTCTGCCCAATCAGCTGGGAAAAATCCTGCTCATTGCTACCGAAAATTTGCTGAACGGCACTTTCGGAAAGAACAATCTTACGAGGATCATCTAGTACAGTCTGGGGATCTCCGTGTATGAGCGGAAATGAAAATACCGAGAAAAATCCGGGATCGACGAAGAAGCCTCTGAGGAAGCTCCGCTTAATTGCTGGTTTACCTGAGTGGTACCAAGTCAACGTGCTGTAAGACGATAGCCCACTCCAAGGTAAAATCATGCGGGTGTGGTTCGCTACCGAAGCCAGTTCATCCTGCCACATCGGTCCCAGAGGTGGGGGAATTAGCGTAGTTTCTTCAGCCGCTTCCGACTCATAGTCAGCCGCGATGCGGTAGATACGGTCAGCATTCTGATGAAAAGTATCGTAACTCAGTTCGTAGCTAACATACTGGGTGATCAGCAGACATACGGTCATACCAATGGCAAGCCCTAGAATGTTAATCAGGCTAACAACTTTGCTTTTGAGCAGATTGCGGTAGGCGATTTTGAAGTAGCTTTTTAGCATATGGCTTGGGGGTTGGAGCAGGGAGCTGGGGGTTGCGAAGAGCACCAAGCCCCGCGCCCCCAGCTCACCGCCAGATTATTCGTAGCGTAAAGAGTCGGCCGGATTAGCCAGTGCCGCTTTGATGGTTTGGAAGCTGATAGTAAGCAAGGCGATAGCTAATACTAGTATTAGGGGGATCAGAAACATCCACCAATGAATGTCTATGCGAAAAGCGTAGTTTTCTAGCCACTGTTGGGTGACCCAGTAGGCAAGTGGTAGCGCTATAATACTGGAAATCAACACAAGCCTGATAAATTCATTTGAAAGCAGGGTTACGATACTTTGTATCGAGGCTCCCAGTATTTTCCGGATACCAATTTCTTTTGTTCTTTGTGAGGTCGTGAAGGTTACTAGCCCTAATAAGCCTAAGCAGGCCACAAAAATAGCCAACCCCGAAAAGAGAAGAAATACGTGGCCAAACTGTTGATCAGCCCGGTACTGCTGATCGAAGTATTCATCTAGAAAGAAATAACTAAATGGGTTATCAGGAAATAACTGCTGATAGGTTTGCTGGATAGCTTGTATGGTCGCCGCCACATTCTCGCCTTGTACCTTGCAGGAATAAAAAGATTCTTGTTGATGCTGAAGCGTTAGAATCATGGGATCATAATCGTATTGTAATCCCAGTTGATGAAAGTTTTTGATAACTCCAATAATTCTAAAGTCGTCATCATTTTCTTGATACCCCCAAACCATGGGTTGACCAATAGCTGCCTCTGCACTTTCAAACCCCATCAATTTAGCGGCTTTTTCATTAATGATCAGCCCCTTGTCGTCTGTTCCAAAATGCTTATCAAAATCGCGCCCTGCTATGATTTGTAGATCATAGGTCTCTACAAAATCATAATCTACCCCTATAACATAATTGGAAGTAATGTATTCAGCCGGAACATCTTTGCGATGAATAAGATCGTTACTCCAGGTAATGTGACGTCCGGGTACCTCAGTAGAGGCGGTTACCCGTAAGACATTGGGGATAGCACCAAGCGTATTTTTAAATGTTTCTGTTTTTTTAGAGAATGTAGCGTCGATAACAGTAGGTGTTTTGAGAACGACAATCTGCTCAATATCTACTCCTAACTCCTGATTCCGCATGAACGTAAGCTGCTGATACATCAGTAATGTTCCTATAATCAAGGCCACTGAAATACTAAACTGGAATACGACTAAGGATTTCCGTAATCCGCTACCTTTTGTTGTCTGAATCCGCTTCCCTTTGAGTACAGCAACCGGATTGAAAGAAGTAAGTATGAAAGCAGGATAAAATCCCGATGCTAAGGCCCCAACCAAAAAGAAGCATAAACACAATAGCCAAAATAAAGGAACATTCTGTAGACTTATATCAGCGGGTTGACCAGTGAGCCAGCTAAAAGGTTCTTGTAGCAACTGTACCAAGGTTATGGCCAGTATAATCGCTAGGGTATTGATCATGAGTGCCTCCAGTAAGAACTGTCCAATCAAGGTGGGTTTTGAAGCGCCTATAGCCTGTCGTATTCCTACCTCTTGGGCCCGTTCGGTCGCTCGTGCGGTCGATAGATTGATGTAGTTAGCGTAGGCAATACACAAGGTCAAAACACAAATCAGGAACAGAAAATAAAGGGTATGACAATTGCCCGTGGAGTTTGTTTCATCGCGTAGGTCTGAATATAGATATATGTCACGTAGCGGTTGTAAGATAAATTGTACTTCCCCTATCGCATCTTTCATGGTTGCCTCACGATGATTTTGCAACAACTGCTGAAGTTTTTCCTGCAATGCTAATAAATCGGTATTAGGCTGTATTAATACGTAGGTGTTAGCAATACTAAATCCCCAGTCGGTTTCCCCAAACTCACCTAGGTTCTTATAGCTAAGCAGCACATCAAAAGTGAAGTGGGTATTGATCGGTACATCTTGAAATACTGCTTTTACCGTAAATAAGCGCACGCTGCTATCTTGTTGTAGTTCAATAGTTTTACCGATGGGGTCTTCGTCTCCGAAGTATTTATGGGCAGTGGATTTGGAAATGACAGCGGAATGAGCCTCTTCAAGGCCGTTTATAGCATCGCCTTGGAGTATGGGGAAGGAGAAAATGGAAAATACGCTAGGGTCAGCAAAGTAGATACGTTCTTGTGGTAGCGTAACATCTTTGTATTTAACGAGCGTATTCCCAAACCAGGGGCGAAAACGAGCAAAAGCTTCTACCTCAGGAATTTCAGCTTTCATAGTGGGACCAGCCGCCCCAAAATTACCAGCATCTTTTTCTTCTAGCTCTCCGTTAGGATAATACCAAGCAACCCCTACTCGATAAATCTGATCCCTCTTCTTATGAAAGTCGTCATAACTCAATTCAAAAGTAACGTACTGCAAAATCAGCAAACAAGCCGCCATACCAATGGCTAAACCCAGAATGTTAATCAAACTAAAGACCTTGTTTTTGAGTAGGTTGCGGTAGGCAATTATGAGATAACTTTTTAGCATCGTATAGATTGTTTATTCGTAGCGCAATGAGTCAGCGGGGTTCGCCAAAGCTGCTTTCATGGTTTGAAAACTGATGGTAAGCAGCGCGATAAGCAACACGACTGCAAGCGGCAGTAGGAATAACCACCAACTGATGGCAATACGGAAGGCATAGCTTTCTAACCACTGTTGCATGATAAAATAAGCCAGTGGTAACGCCAGCAAACTAGCTATCAGGATAAGCTTAACAAATTCTCTGGAAAGCAGGGTAACAATACTGCCTATGGAAGCCCCCAATACTTTACGAACTCCAATCTCTTTGGTGCGCCGGAAGATGGTGTACGATGATAAACCAAATAACCCTATGCAGGAAACCAGAAGTGCCAGTACGGTAAAAAGCCCAAAGACCCTTCCGAATAAAAAGTCCTGTTGATACTGCTGCTGAAAGCGTTCATCCAGAAAGTAGTAGTTAAAAGGGTTATTTGGAAAAAACGCAGTATATTTTTCTTCCAGCAGCTCGAGGGTAGTGGGTAATTGCTGCGTCAATAGCTTCACTGAAATTGGGTTGTATGTAGAATAGGTGGGTTGAAATAATATTGGCTCAATCGGATAGCGCAGCGACTGTTGGTGAAAATCGGCTACCACACCAACTACTTCCCAAGGTTTGTCATAAGTCCATACCGTTTCGCCCAATGCCGCCTCGTTAGTCGTAAAACCTAATAACTTAACCGCAGATTCGTTCAGTATGATAGTGTGCAACTGATCCCATTCGGCATGATAATCACCTCGCCTAAAATTTCTTCCGGCCAGTAGTTGAACATCATATAGTTTAACAAAATCGGCATCTATACCCATAAAGCTGCTAGTGAAACGTGTACCTTCTTCAGTATAGCGACTCCTCACGTTGAAGAGCCGCCCCATTCGCTGACCGGGTACCCGGTTAGAACTAGCCGCTCGGCTAATAGATGCTTCCTGCTCAATAGCATCTTTGAAGCTATTCATACGATCAATGTAGGTAGAATCCCACTGGGCTTGGTCGGGTGAGCGAATCACCAGTATCTGGTCAATAGTAACTCCTAATTTCTGTTGCTGAATGAACAAAATTTGCTGGTAGACAATCAACGAGCCGACCATCAGTGTCACAGAAGCAGCGAATTGGGTTACGGTAAGGCTCCTTCTGAGGAAACTACTACTTTTATTCTGAGAAAACTTACCGCTCAGAACTTTAGTAGGTTGGTAAGAAGAAAGAACAAAAGCGGGATAAAAGCCGGATGCCAAGATGCCCAGCAAGGTCATCGTGCCTAACAATGCCATGATGAAACGGGCATTCCCCCCGGTACTCAGTAGGTAAACCAGCGATAAGTCTTGTTGAAGCAAATGGTTGAAGCCAGTTTGAACGGTTTGGGTAATGGTGAAAGCAACTAGAATTCCCAGTAGGTTGATTAGCAAAGACTCCATCATGTACTGCCCAATAAGTTGCCGTCGCTTAGCCCCGGCCACTTTACGAATACCCACTTCTTTAGCTCGTTCCAGCGACTTAGCAGTAGCTAAGTTGATATAGTTGATCCAGGCGATCGTCAGGATTGCGATGGCAATAATCAGCAGTCCCCATACGACGGTGCTGTTTCCGGTAATGCCTATCTCATACTCAAAATCAGAGTACAAATGGGCTTTTTCTAACGGTTGTAAACTGAACTTCTCAACACTACCCGATACTTGGTCTCCTTTGAAATATCGTTCACTGAAACCGGCCAGTCTCCCTTCAAAATCTTGCTGATTCACATCTGGCTTAAGTTGAACATAATGGTAGAAATCAGACCAGTTCCACTTTGCGTCTTCGTTTTCAGTCCAGTCGATTACGGCTGGGATAGAAATGAGTAGGCTGAAGCGTAGGTGGGAATTTTTCGGGACATCTATAATAGCAGTCACTACAAACGGGTCAGACATATCATCCAGCATGACCGTTTCTCCGATGTATGCTTCCCAGTTTTCATTCTGCTCATCAAAGAGTCGGCGAGCTAAGGAAGTGGTCAGTACGACGGCTTGCATATCCCGTAAGGCAGTGGTGGTATTCCCTGCTTGTACGGGAAAAGAGAACAGGTTTAGGAAAGAAGAGTCAGTGGCCAAGGTATTCTCAGCAACTATCTTTTTGTTCCGGTGATCGATTACTATCTCTCCAGTAGGAAATACCTCAGTACTACGTACCACCTCTTCAAAATCTTCATTCATGGCGTTTCCTACCGGAGAATAGGTGATGGTACCATGTTGGACAAGCTCACCATTTTGATAGCGGTCGTTAACTACTCGGTAAATCTGATTCTCCTTCTCATGAAAGTCGTCATAACTCAATTCAAAAGTAACGTACTGCAAAATCAGCAAGCAAGCGGCTATCCCAATGGCTAGCCCTAAGATGTTGATTAGCGAAAAAACCTTGTTTTTGATTAGGTTGCGGTAAGCAATTTTGAGGTAACTTCTGAGCATAGTCCATGTGATTTATTCGTAGCGTAGTGATTCAACTGGGTTTGCTAGGGTAGTTTTAATAATCTGAACGCTAACGGTAATTAGCGCTAGTAGCCAGACTAATACTACTGGCAGCGCTAACAGCCACCATTGAATTTCCATACGGTAGGCATAATTCTCTAGCCAGTCCTTGGTAAGGATATAGACAATGGGTAGTATCAAAATGCTGGCTATCGCTACTAGCCGGATGAAATCATGGGAAAGCAGCGTGATGATACTTTGGGTAGATGCTCCCAGCACTTTGCGAATGCCGATCTCCCGGGTACGCTGCAACGTTACATAAGATGACAATCCAAATAAGCCCAAGCAAGCAATAAAAATCGCTAAACCGGCAAATAGACTAAAGATTCTTCCAAATTGCTGATCGGCCTGGTACTGATGATCAAAATAGTCGTCGAGGAAAAAATAGTCAAAAGGGCTATTTGGAAAAGCCATCGTCCATTCCTGGCGGATGTTAGCAAGGGTAGTTGAATAATCATCACTTATTTTTAATGAAAAGTATTCGCCGGCCCAAGGTGCATTGAGGTATCTTTTTAAAACAAATACCATAGGTCCTACGCTCTGATGCAAAGACTCTTGGTTAAAATCTTCAACGATACCAACAATTGTTTTTGTATGCTTGTCGTCGTCGGCTTCATTCCAAACGATGGGTTGCTGTATTGCTTCCTCGGCGGTCTCAAAGCCTAGCAACCGAATGGCTGTTTCATTGAAGATAACTGCTCCCCGGTCGGAGGGTATATTTCGGGAGAAGTTGCGCCCGGCCCGGAAGTTAGCTTCGTATAAGTCAAAAAACTCTTCATCTACGGCGACAATTTTTATTCCCTCTGGGTTTTCTGGATGAGTAGGACGGTGAAATTCACGACCCCAACTTACTTCCTGACCAGGAACGTTTGATGACCTGCTATCTCATTTAGTTGAGGAAGCTTGCTCGCTTCGTTTCTAAAGTATTCTAACTGCTGTTGGTAGGTAGAGTCTTTTAGTCCGGGACCCTTTACGATGAGCGTTTGATCCATATTCAAGCCCAAATCTTGCTCGCGCATGAAATCCAATTGGCGTTGAACAATAAAGGTCCCAGCAATCAGTGCAATGGAGGCCGCAAACTGGAATATGACCAATCCTTTTCGGAGTACAATACCCTTTTTAGAATTTTTAGTATTACCCTTTAGTACTGACAAAGGGCGGTAGGAGCTGAGCACAAATGCTGGATACAAGCCTGCTAACAAGCTGCCAATTAAGAATAAAATAAGAATCGCTACACTCAATTCTGTATTGAAGGCGATGGTAAAGCTTCCTTGGGTAAAGCTACGAAAGGCAGGCATCAGCAACTGCGATAGCGTGAAAGCTAACGTAGTCGCTAGTAGGGTTACCACTAAAGACTCAGCCAGAATTTGGCTGATCAATTGCTTTCGGCTTGAACCAACTACTTTACGAATGCCAATTTCTTTTGCTCGCTCCACCGACTTGGCAGTAGTCAAGTTTAAATAGTTAATCCAGGCAATGACTAGGATAAAGAAAGCAATAAGCGTTAAAAACTCTACTGTACGACGACTTCCGTTGGTCTCTACCTCGGCTTCCAAATCAGAATCAAGATGAATGTTCTGGATGGGCTGTATGCCAGCCACACGTACGTATCCTGCTTTACGCCACGCCGCTAACTTTTCCCCTAGGTAGTTCTCAATAACCGTCGTAATTTTATCCTTTATTAAGTTTGGATTAGTACCGGGCACAACTTCTACGTAGTTATAAAAGTTACCCCAACCCCAATTCTCGTCAAGGTTCCAGTTTCTCGGAAGAGAACTAAAGGAAATTAGAAAGTCGGTATGCAAATGCGAGTTCTTGGGAATATCAGCATAGATACCCGTCACCTTAACGAGCGTAGAACCTCGGTCTCCCCGATGAAATGTTAGCAATTGATCTATCGCATTTTGACCAGGAAAATACTTATTAGCCATTGATTCAGAAATTACAATACTGCTGGGTAGGGTAAGTGCTTCATCGGCATCTCCTGCAATCATTTGATAAGAAAACATGGTAAGGAAAGAAGAGTCAGCATAGTAGATATTCTCTTCATGAAAGCTTCTGTTCTCTACTTGCATCACCGGGTCTGACATGAGCGGCCCAGTATGAACGAGCCGGGCGGAGCGTATCACTTCTGGAATATCATTACCTAGAGCAGGAGCTAAAGCTGGTGTAGTTTGAGCACGCTGCCCAACCAGCTCGCCATTCATGTAGTTTTGCTGTATTACTCGGTAGATATCTGGCCGACGAAAATCGTCATAACTCAGTTCGAAACTGACGTACTGTAGAATCAGTAAACAAGCGGCCATACCAATGGCTAAACCAAGAATGTTAATTACACTAAAGACCTTGTTTTTGATGAGGTTGCGATAGGCGATTTTGAAATAATTTTTTAGCATTTAGCTTGGGGGTTGGGGCAAGGCGCTGGGAGTGTGAAGGGCGCCAAGCCCCTCGCTCCCGGCCACCTGCTTAGTTATTCATAACGTAGTGAGTCAGCGGGATTGGCTATAGCTGCTTTAATGGTTTGGAAACTGATGGTAAGCAGAGCGATTAGCAGCAGGCTGCCTCCGGCCAGTAGAAATACCTCCCAGCTAATAATAATGCGGTACTCGTAATTCTCTAGCCATTGTTGCATTAAAAAGTAGGTAACTGGAATGGCCAGTAGCATAGAAAACCCAACTAACTTGAGAATATTTGTTGAAAGTAGTGCTACAATGCTACGAACGCTAGCTCCTAATACCTTCCTTACTCCAATTTCTTTGGTGCGCCGTTCGGCGGTAAACATGGCTAGCCCGAGCAATCCTAAACAAGCCACTCCAATAGCTAAGCCGGTTAGTATCTGAAACAAGCTAGCTATCCTCTGCTCCGAAGCATACAGAGTATCCAAATCGTCATCTACAAAAGCGTAAGTGAAAGGCAGTTGAGGAGCTATTTGCTTCCACTTGGTTTGTATGTCACTGATAGCCTCGGTTGTGGTACCCGGTCTGAGCCGGATATAGAGGTTGTCAAATTTATTGGTTACATGCGACATAATCGCCATCGGTCCGATCTTTTCCCGCAGCGAGCGAAAGTGAATGTCTTCAATAATTCCCACCAACTCGTAACGGCGTCCGTTTACGTCAATCATCTTCCCGATGAGTTCATCTTCGGGTCGATCTTGCCAGCCAAAAGCTCGCAGAGCTTCCGGGTTTAGCAGTATTTGCTGGTTCTCCTTAGTAAGGTTGGGCGAGAAGTTGCGACCCATCAGTAGGTCAATTCCTACCGTGGCCAGGTAGTCTTCGTCGGCAGCGTAGCGAGGAATGTTTACAGCTTCGGTCTGCCCTTGCTCAACAAATTCCACGGGAGTAAATGCATCGCCGTTGTAAGGCTGTCCTAGCACATTATACGCCAGTGAAGCATTTACGGAATAGGAAGTCATACTTACCATTTGCTTGAGGGTTTGTTTCTTCTCATCCAGCTTATCAACGTTCTTTATTACCAGCAAATGCTCCTTATCAAAGCCTAGTGATTTATTTTGTAGGTAAGCCAATTGCTGACTGATGAGTATAACACTGATGATCAGGCCAGAAGAAACAACAAATTGAGCAACTACTAAACCGTTGCGGAGACGAGAATCTTTTGTACCACGCACTAATTGACCTTTTAGTACCTGGGTGGGTTGAAATGAACTGAGTAGTTGGGCTGGTACCAGCCCTGAAATGAGACCGACAACTCCGGCTAGCCCCAGCAAAATGAAGACTGAAGCCACCGAGATACCGGTAGGTAGAAACTGGCGTACCAAACGGAAGTCGGTGGTAACCACTATCTGGCAGAGTGTAATCCCAATTAATGCTGCTATTGAGCAAATAAGTAACGACTCAGTTAAAAATAGCCCGAACAGTTGCGAACGAACTGCGCCTAATACCTTACGGATACCGGTTGATTTAGCCTGTTGAGCGGATTGGGCGGTAGCTAGGTTAATATAGTTAAATACAGCAATGAACAGCAACAACAACCCAATAGTGGCAAACATATACACCGTACGGATATCGCCTTGAGGATTAAAATCATCCATATGGGCTGAGTACAGCCGAATATCCAGTAGAGGCTGCAAGTGGTACTGGTGAATCTCTCCGTTAGCCTTAAATGATTCGTAGCTTTTTCCAAAACGGGCTTCGTAGACAGGGTTCAGCAGAGTATCCGTCAGGGCAACCATTTGCTCCTGTACTCGCTGAACGTCAACGCCTTCTTCCAGCAGAAAGTAGGTGTCGGGCCAGTCCGACAGCCATCCTGACAACTGATAATCTTCATTGCTGTAG
Source organism: uncultured Flammeovirgaceae bacterium (assembly GCA_937884755.1). Lineage (GTDB taxonomy): Bacteria > Bacteroidota > Bacteroidia > Cytophagales > Cyclobacteriaceae > Tunicatimonas. The sequence continues at coordinate 13,065 of CAKZYJ010000059.1, read as the reverse complement.
TCAACGGAGAGTAATGCATTGAAGTGAAAGTGAGAGTTAGCCGGAAAGTCTTTGGCTACCGCGGTAATATTATACTGATGTTCTTTGCCAAATACCGTAACGTACATAGATTTTCCCACTGCATCTTCTGCCACTTGAAAGTACTTCTGCGCAGTTGCTTCCGATAGTACCAAAGAACGGGGTTGAGTTAGGGCGGAGGCCGGATTACCTACCAATACCTCACTCGTAAACAAGGCGAAAAAACCAGAGTCAGCAATGTACACATGCTCCTCGTTGAAGGATTTTTCTTCGGTTCGTAAGATCGGATACTCATCTAGTTGAGACCAAATCCGTACCGCTTTCTCAATACCAGGAATATGCCGCTTCATGGTAGGAGCTAGTGGTGCGGGAGAGCCGTTGTATTCATCATTTATGCCCGCTCGAATGGTGCGATAAATCCGGTCGGCCTTGTTGTGAAACGTATCGTAGCTTAGTTCGTATTGTACGTAGAGAAAGATAAGCAGGGCTGCCGCCAGACTAATGGATAACCCAATGATATTAATAGAAGCAAAAGCCTTCTTCCGGACTAGTCTACGGTAGGTGATTTTAAGATAGTTTTCTAGCATGGTCTAGGTTGTTTATTCGTAGCGCAATGAGTCGGCTGGATTGGCTAAAGCGGCTCGGATGGTTTGGAAACTAATGGTAAGCAGAGCAATTAACAGAATAAGCAGCGTGGGAGTCAAAAATATCCACCAGTGCAGATCAATACGGGTAGCATAGTTGGCTAACCAATTCTGCATGACAAAGTAGCCAATCGGCAATGCCAGTAACCCAGCGGCTAGTACCAGACGAATAAAGTCATAGGAAAGTAAACGAAATATTTGACCGATGGTAGCCCCTAGTATCTTTCTTACCCCAATCTCCTTAGTTCGCTGAAGTACAGTAAAAGAAGATAGTCCGAATAGTCCCAGACAGGCAATAAAGATAGCTAAGCCCGAAAAGATAGCTACAATCTGCCCGAATCGAGTATCAGCGCGGTACTGCTGATCGTAGGTGTCATTAACGAAAAAATACGTAAAGGCACTGTTTGGAAATGCTTGCTGCCATTGGTCCTTTATCTCAGCTAGGGTATTTGGTAGCTCTTCGGTGCTTAACCGTAGCGTAAGATAACTGCCGCCTGCCGTGTAAGGAAATACCATCGGAATATGAGCCTCCTTTGGCGAGCGCTGATGGTAATTACTTAGTACTCCCGAAATAATGGATGGTTCACCATGCTTCCAGTAGTAAGTTATTTTTGCCCCTATAGCTTCTTCAGGACTATTAAAACCTAGCTTACTCACTGCTTCTTCGTTAATCAGCACTTTTTCGTAATTGGACAAGCCAGGCTCAAAATTACGACCGGCTATTAGTTCTATATCCAATGTAGAAGCATAGTCTTCGTCTATTCGGACAAGGTAGTAGTTGTAACTGTTATTAGCCGCATCTTCTCCCACCTTTCTAATCCCGGTAGATGTGCCTAACTGGTGCAGACTTAAACCCGGTAGCGATGACGAGCGAGCCACTTGCTCGACAGTAGACAGCCGTAGCAACTCATTCTTGAAACTTTGTAGTTGGCTGATATACACTGAATCGGGTACCCCCAGACTAGGGGTATGTACCGCTAAGGTCTGGGTAATATCCATTCCTAGGTCTTGGTTCCGGAGGTGGTTGACTTGGAGATATACGGTAGACGTACCAATAATAAGCACTACGGTAGTAGCAAACTGAAAAATAACCATGCCTTGCCGCAACCATCGTCCGTGAGTGGAAGTTCTCAGTTTACCCTTTAGCACGGTGGTAGGTTGGAAAGAGGAAAGTACCAAAGCCGGATAAATTCCGGAAAGCAGCGCGCCAACCAAGATTAGTCCCCCCAAAAGGTACCAAAACATTGCATCGTGAGCAATAGAGAGCGACAGAGGCTGGGCGGTAATACTTCGGAAGACAGGTAGACTAAATTGGACGATCGTAAGCGCAATACCTCCGGCTAGTAAGCTAATAATTGCGGACTCCAACAAAAACTGCCTGATTAGTTGGGAGCGACCCGACCCCATCACCTTACGAATACCTACCTCTCGGGCCCGATCTACTGACCGGGCAGTAGAGAGGTTGACGTAGTTGACCCAGGCGATAGTAATAATGAATATTGCAATTATCAGCAGGAAATAAACCGTTCGGGCGCTACCGTTTACTTCGGGTTCAAAGGTCTTATTAGAATAAAGATGAATATCGTTGATGGGCTCAGCCACGAAGCGTTCATCTCCAACCTCGTCTTTTAAACTTATGGATAAATCAGTTAGTTTTTGATTGAACTCGGCTAAGTCGGTTCCCGGTGCCATCAGCAGGTAGGTATACTCATTGTTACTGTTCCAGGTATTTTTATCGTACCAGCGCCAAATTTTACCAACCGTGGTATGGGAGAGCAAAAAATCAAATTTGAGGTGCGTATTGAGAGGCACATCGGCAATAATTACGGTAACCTGATAAGGTTTGTTGTCAATCTCAATAGCTTCTCCCACAACGTCGGTACGTCCGAAGTACTTCTGAGCAGTAGACGTAGTTAATACCGTTTGAAACGGGAAAGAAAGCGCTGTCGTCGGATTGCCATGAATGACTTCGTAGGTGAAGACGGTAAAAGCAGAAGAATCGGCAAAGTATAGTCGGTCTTCGATAAACTTTTGATCTTTCACCTTTACTTCTATACTCTCATAATTATAAAAACGGACGAAGTTGAGTACCTCGGGGTGTTGCTCGGTGAGGTACGGGCCTAAATTTCCGTAGGTCTCGCAGTCAGTTTCTATAAATTCGGACCCATTGTACAAATCAAGGGTAACCCGATAGATATTATCAGCATTAGTATGAAAATCTTCGTAGCTCAACTCGAAACGCACGTACTGTAAGATCAACAGGCAGGCCGCCATGCCAATGGCTAATCCTAGGATATTAATCAAGCTAAAGACTTTATTCTTCAGTAGGTTGCGGTAAGCAATTTTGAGATAGCTTTTTAGCATTTTCTAGGGTGTTTATTCGTAGCGTAAAGAGTCAGCCGGGTTCGCTAATGCGGCTTTGATAGTTTGGGTACTGATGGTTAGAAAGGTAATCCCCAAGATGATTCCTGGGGGAGTTAGAAACATCCACCAGCCCAGTTCGATGCGAGTAGCGTACTGTAACAACCACTTCTGCAAAGCTAAGTACGATAAGGGATAGGCCAGCAGGCAGGCAATTAGCACCAGCTTGATAAAGCTCTTCGATAGCAATTTGACAATCTCCGGTAGGGAAGCACCAAGCACCTTCCGAACCCCTATTTCCTTAGTCCGCTGTAGAATGGTAAAAGATGATAAGCCAAATAACCCCAGGCAAGCCACCAGGATAGCCAAGACAGCGAAGAGGGTGGCAACCTGTCCAAATCGTACATCCGCCTGATACTGCTGGCTGTACTGGTCATCGAGAAAGAAATACGATAAAGGGCTTTCCGGTAGTAGCTGCCTCCAGATCTTTTCTACGGCCTGAATGGTAGCCTGAACTTCCTCGGTACTTAAATCTAACGTTAGGTAGTCAGCATAAGTGCTATACTCTAAGATAACCGGAAGATCGGGCTCCTTCGGAGAACGGTGGGCAAAGTTTTTCACTACTCCAATGATGGTAGGGTGCTCATTCCCATTGCGCGTGTAGTACGTAAGACGTTCTCCTACCGCCTGCTCCGTACTCTCAAACCCTAGTTTCTCCAGCGCTTCTTCGTTGATGATTACTTCATTGCGATGAGATCCGTCTTCGGAAAACGCTCTCCCGGCCAGCATTTCCATACTAAAAGTAGATATATACTGAGCATCTATCCCGAGAATATAGTAGGTATAGCTTCCTTCTTGCTCATCCTGGCCCAGTGGCCTGATCCCATCCCTGGACTCATCCAGCCCTATGCCCGGTACCGACCAGGATCGGGTGAACCCTTGTACATTTGGCTGACGAAGTAAGGCAGTTCTTACGTTATTGATCGTGGATTGGTAGATGGAATCCGAAACGCCTTCCATCACCGGAGCTTGTACAACTAGTTTCTGCTCTAGGTCTAGCCCCAGGTTCTGATTTCGCAGATGATTAATCTGGAGGTATACTCCTAACGTGCCGGTGATCAGCACAACGGTAGCTGCGAACTGAAAGACTACTAATCCCTTTTGAAGATGGTATCCGTGAGAGGCAGTTCGCAGTTTTCCTTTCAATACCGTCACCGGTTGGAAGGAAGACAGCACAAAAGCAGGATAGGTACCCGACAAAATGATACCGACCATCAACAAAACCCCGCAAATACTCCAGAACACCCAATCGGTAATAATATGGGCTATAGGTAATCCGGTGAGGGTATGGAAGAAAGGCATGCATAGTTGCACGAACGTAACTGCTACTACAATGGCCAAAGCATTCGTGAGCACCGCCTCCAGTACGAACTGCTGGATCAGTAGTCGTTTTCCTGATCCCAGTACCTTACGGATACCCACCTCCCGGGCTCTGTCTACCGCGCGAGCCGTTGAGAGGTTGATATAGTTGATCCAGGCAATCACGAGGATGAAGATATCGATGATAAGCAGGAGATAAATGGTTTCCGCATCCCCGTTAGCCTCCAACTCATGCATTTTATGAGAATATAGGTGAATATCCCGCATAGGCTGAGCCACTAGCTGCTCGTCGGTAAAGTACTCTTCTAGCGAAAGGGAAAGCCTGCTTAGCTTCTGATTAAAGCTTGCTAGGTTTGTCTCGGGAGCTAGCAACAAATAGGTATATTCATTAGTGGCATTCCAGGGTTGCTCTATATACCAGGGCTTTACGTTATCGAGCGTTGAGCGCGACAGTAGAGCGTCAAATTTTAGGTGCGTATTAGGAGGTATATTTCGTATGACTGCCGAAACCTGATAAGGGTGCTTGTTGATGTCGAGGGATTCGCCTACCACATCTATTCTCCCAAAATATTTCCGGGCGACAGAGTCAGTAATAACTGTTTGAAAAGGTTCGGTTAGAGCCGTAGCCAAATCTTCCTCTACCGTCTGTAAGGTAAAAATGCTTGGAAAAGAAGCATCAGCGTAGTATAATCTGTGTTCATAAAACTGTCGGTCGCTTGTTGCAATTTCTGCTGTACCTAAAGGGTAGATACGCGTGAAATCCAGCACTTCCGGAAGCTGATCTTTCAACGTAGGACCCACTGCCCCGTAGGTTCCAGCATCCGTGACAACTATCTCTTCTCCGTTATATAAGTCAATGGTTACTCGGACGATATTTTCCGATTGTTCGTGAAAATCCTCATAGCTCAATTCATAGCGTACGTATTGAAAGATTAATAAGAAAGCCGCCATACCAATGGCGAGCCCTAGAATGTTAATCAGACTAAAAATCTTGTTCTTCAGCAGGTTACGGTAGGCGATTTTGAGGTAACTTCTAAGCATGATACATTTAGTTTAGAGTGGGATCACCGTGACACGGGGCAGGGGGTACTCCTTGCCCCAAGCTCCCCGCGTGGGCATTCATTACGAAGCACATCAGCAGGGTTAGTCCAGGCTACTTTCAAAATTTGGTAACTTACGGTGAGTAAGGAGAGCAACAGGACGGTGCCTCCGGCTACCAGCAATACGCCTAGCGAAACCGAAGTACGGTAGGCAAATCTCTCCAGCCACGACTGCATAAGCCAATAAACCAACGGTAGGGCAATCAGGAAAGCAAGCGATAGCAGCAGCAGGTAGTGTTTACCCATGAGCACTACAATCTGAGAGACCTGTGCTCCTAGCACTTTACGAATACTTACCTCACGGGAGCGTTGTTGCGTAGTGAAGGCGGCCAGGGCAAATAGACCTAGGCAAGCGACGAAGATTGCTAATCCGGCGGACACCCCAAACAGTTGACCCCGGCGGGTATCTTCCTGATAAAGTTCCCAAAACTTATCATCCAGAAAGTGGTACTCCATGGGGGTTTCCGGGTCAAATGCATCGTTGATGCTGCTCAGTGTTTGCAGCGTAGTTGCCATATTTGCCGAGTTGATCTTTAGGGAATAGTAATCTATTTCGTACAATGGGTTATTATGATAGGCGATGATTAGCGGAGCCACCCTTTCTCGCATAGATTGCATATGGAAATCTTCTGCTAAGCCTATGATCTCAGCAGTGAACGGCTCGCTCAGCTCGGAAAAGTCGAGTGATTTAATGGTAACTGACGAACCTAGGGGATCGTCCAATTTTAGTAAGCGAGCCGCTTCTTGATTAATGATTAGCTTAGCTGAATCGGCAGTGGTACTAAAATTACGCCCTTGCAGCAGGCTAATCTCGTAGGTGCTTAAAAAGTCCTCATCGGCACCAATGTATAGAAACTGGGTACCTTCCAAACCGGGGTAGTCCAACTCTACCGAAGGAAGATTTTTCCACTCGTTGGGCACCCGCGACGAAACGGTGACCGCTTCTACCTCGGGGAGTTCTAAAAAGCTCTGTTTGATCGCTTCAAACTGATCTCGTGTCGGCCCAATGCTAATATCCACCGTCACAATCTGCTCTCGTTGGTAACCCAGATCTTTAGTACGGATGTACTGCATTTGATCGTAAATGATCAACGTAGCGGCAATCATTCCTACCGAAATAACAAACTGAAGCACCACCAAGCTGTAGCGCAGTGATATTTTACGGGAAGTAGGTAGAGAACCCCTTAGTATAGCGGTGGGGTGGTAACGGGACAGGTAAAGCCCGGGATATACCCCTGCGAGTAGCCCAATAAGCAGGGTAGCTACTAGTAGTGATAGGACTACCGGAAAGTTTAGCAAGGGAAGAGATAGTGTTTTACCTGTGAACTGGTTGAATGAAGGAAGGAGTAATTGCACTAACGTAATGGCCAATACCATGGCTAATAATGTCAGCACCAACGACTCACCCATAAATTGACTGATAAGTCCCCGACGAGTGGCGCCAATTACTTTTCGTAGCCCTACCTCCTTGCGACGCTGGGTAGCTCGGGCTGTGGCGAGGTTCACGTAGTTAATAATGGCAATCAGTAAGATTAAAACTCCTACCGAGGTGAAAATCCAGACATAGTAGATTTGCCCCTCGCGGGTATGATATTCTTCCTTAATATGCTGGGAGTTAAAGTGGATATCCGGCAAAGTCTGCAAAGCGTAGGTATGCGTAGCCTCGTCCTTTTCCCGTCTCGATAAAATCAACTCGTTTATTTTTTCGGTGAGTTTAGTTAGATCGGCATCTTCCGCAGTTACCAAGTAGGTGGCCAGATTATTAGAAGACCAATCTGAGGGTACAAAACTATCCCAGTACGATAGTATTGCCGCCCCCGTGCTGAAAGAGAAAAGCATTGGAAACTCGAAATGCGTATTGGAAGGTAAGTTCTCCATCACTCCGGTAACCTTGGAGTCTCCCTTATCAGTAAATACTGCTCCTTCCTGGATATAGATTGTTTTACCAAGCGGGTCTTCATCGCCAAAAAACTTCTTGGCTGATTCTTCGGTAATTACTACTGAATTGGGTTCAACCAATGCGGTTGACGGGTCACCCTGTAGTAGCCTGAAGCCAAATACTTCAAAGAAGTCAGCATCTGCGTACCAGTAGGGTTCTTGAACCCTAAAGTCCCCGTAGCCCATTGTAACCCGCCCTCGTCGCATCAATCGAACCGCATTGACTACTTCGGGGAAGTTTTCAACGGCTCCGGGGCCAATCTGAGCAGCAGTGAGTGCCTCTGTGCGTTCTTCCGTTGGTGATTTAATAGTTTCTACGATCCGGTAGGTGCGGTTGGCTTCAGGATGAAAGCTATCGAAACTAAGTTCATCAATAACGTATAATGCGATAAGCAAGGTAGCCGTGAGACTCACTGATAAGCCCAGTAGATTGATAAAACTGTATACTCTCTGCTTAGCCAGAGTCCGAAGAGCAACTTTTAGGTAGTTGTAGAGCATGTTTCAGTCAATTAGCAATGTACAATTGAATCATTTGTATCCTATTAGCAATACCATGCCACGAACGTAAAGTGATGATTATGAATATCTTATGTAAGATAATTAAAATGAGTGTTTCAGAATGAAACAGTTGGTGTACTAAAATGAACAGTGAATAATGTGCAATTAGAAAGTCACACTATTTAGCTCAGAAAGTTACACTGTTCACTGCTAATCGCACATTGTTCATTGCACACTGTTCACTGCAAATTGTAAAATAGTGGCTTTACCGCTGCGGGCTTCATTCGAGATATAGAGGGTGCCATCGGGGGCAAAGCAGATACCCTCGGGCTGGGCGAAGATTGAGCGGTTGAGGTACGCCAAGGCAATCACCTCATTTTTCTGATTGAGTATCACCAGACTGCGATTGGCTGAAGCGAGCAGATAGTAATGCTGAGTAATTGGGTGCTGAGCAATGGCTGATACCCTGAATTTCTTTTCACCTTTTAGGTGCTTCTGGAATAAGGCTGGAGTCTGGTACAGAAAAGGCGTTAGCTTATCATTCTTTGTTCGGTAGCGATAGACCATCACCGATTTAGAATCTTCCACCCCTTTCAGTTTTCCACCGTTTTTGCAGGCTACCAGCAACCAGCGTCCATTGGCATCTTGACCTAGCCCCTCGGCATCGTTCTCCCGACTAAGGCCGGTTTCATACTTTTCTACTTCTGGGGAACTGAGTAAGGATTGAATCTCAAATAGATCACCATCGCTCCGCAAAACGTAGTAAACGTCATCTACTAATTCAATACCCTCATAATCGCCATTTTTTCCAAACTTTACCTCTTCAATAATTTCTCCCTCCTGGGTATCAAATAAAAAGACTGATCCCTTTTCATCGTCTACCGCGGCTAGTTGTCGTTCGTTCACATACGTCAGGCCAGAAATCTCTTCTAACTTCTTGTCTAGCTTCCACCGTTGGGTGGGCTGAGACAGTAAATAGGTAAACCTTCCGTCAGAAATATTCGTGGTGGGCTGGGTACAGGCCGAAAGCGGACTGACTAATACTATTACCCAAATGAATGACCAAAAGTAATGGGGTTTCTGCATGGGATAAAGTTAGGAATTAATACAGAATACAGCATTTGAGCGAGTGATTCCAGTGTTCAATCCCAGCTATCTTCTACTAACAGTGATATGGTATTTGGAAGAAAGCTCTATTTTTACCCAACATCTCAAATCCGAACTTCCATGCAGCCTAACTACTCAGATTGCTTTTCTGCGTCTATCTTTTTATACACTAAGCTAAGTGGTAGCGGCTACAGGCTATTAAAGACAGTACTAATCAGTTTCTTGCTCCTCTTGTTTTCATCCGAGAGTTTTGCTCAGCAGCGGTATCTGGATAGTCTATTTTCGGTAGATGTAGCAACTTACACCTACGCTGAAAAACCAGACGAAAACTTAGCCTTGGACGTATACACTCCCCAAAACGATCAAGATTCGCAGCGACCACTGCTGCTCTACGTGCACGGTGGTGGCTTTTCCGGAGGGCAACGGGATAGTGAGGTGAACCGGCAATTTTGCCATCAGGTTGCTCAGCGAGGTTATGTAGCAGTTTCTATGAGCTATACCCTCACCATGAAAGGACAGTCTTTCAGTTGCGATCAGCCGACCCCTAATAAAATTGAAACCTTCCGGCAAGCTGCTAACGATATTGCCCGGGCCACGCAGTTTTTGATCAGCCAACGTTCAGAATTAGGTATTGATACTACTCGGATTGTATTAGCTGGTAGTAGTGCTGGGGCGGAAGCTATTCTACATGCAGCTTACTGGCCTGAAACCCGACTGGCCGGAGATACCCGGCTACTTTCCGAGGATTTTCGCTATGCTGGACTTATCAGTATGGCCGGAGCGTTGGTGTCACTGGATTGGATAACTGAGGAAACCGCTATTCCCTCTCAGTTCTTCCACGGCACTTGCGATAATCTGGTACCCTACGGAGAAGCCCCCCATCATTACTGTACGGTAGGCGAGCCTGGCTACATGCCGCTGTTTGGAGCCGAAGCCATCACTGCCAAATTACGCGAACTTGGGAAATCCTACTATCTCCACACTGTCTGCGGTGGTCGTCACGAGTGGGCCGGTCGCCCTAAAGCTAACAACCTGGCTGAGATTACTGATTTTCTCTATCGCGATGTGCTCCAACAGAAATTCCGACAATTGCATATCGTTCAGTCATTCGGGCAGGAGCCCTGTTCCGAATACCCTGAGTTTAATTATTGTGAATAGAGAAATTTAAGTGCTATCGTGTTTGGGTGTTATTGTGTTATGGTACTTGATAAAAATAATCTGTTGTTTCTTGAAGTAAACTCTTTCTTAGAAAATTGCTAACACTAAAACACGATAGCACTCAAACACCTGCATACTCAAACACAATAACACCCTAGATATATGATTCCTATTCTTGGTGCATTACTTCCGGTGTTTGGTGTGGTGGTGATTGGGATTATACTCAAACGGCTGGACTTTCCCGGCCGGGCCTTCTGGCCTTATGCTGACCGACTTACCTACTTTGTGCTGTTCCCGGCTTTGCTGATTGAGAAACTCGCTCAGGCTGAGCTGAACCGCCCGGAGCTTTTTCCTATGATGGGAGTGTTGGCCCTTTCCATTATTGTAGTTTCGGTTCTTATTTGGGTGATAAAGCCGCTTACGCGTTGGAGTAACGCCAGCTACTCTTCGGTGCTTCAGGGTAGTATTCGGCCCAATACGTATGTGGGGCTGGCAGGGGCAGCGGCGCTCTTTGGTCCAGAAGGATTGGCTATCACTGCTATTGCCCTGGCCAGTGTGATTCCGCTCGTCAATATTATTAGCGTCTTCGGGTTAGCCCACTGGGTATCGCAGGGACCAACAAGTGTTCGCCGAGTGTTGAAAAGAATAGTGACTAACCCTCTAATTGTGGGTTGTGCGGTAGGACTACTACTTAATTTTAGCGGGGTAGGACTTCCTTTAGGATTAGATAAATTGATTGCAATTCCGGGGCAGGCTGCGTTGCCGATGGGCTTGTTGTCCGTAGGAGCCGGATTACAAATTCGGGAACTAAAGCAGTATATGGCACCATTAGCCTTGAGTAGTAGTGCCAAGCTGCTTTTATTACCTCTGCTGGCCTACGGGCTAGGCTGGGCATTGTCTTTGGAAGGTTTAGTACCCGGAGTCATTGTACTGTACTCTTCTTTACCGTGCTCAGTTTCTTCCTACACCCTGGCGGCCGAACTGGGGGGCGATAAGGAATTGGTGGCAGCAATTATCACCCTGCAAACGCTATTGGCTATCATCACTATTCCGCTGATATTAAGCGTAACCGTACTTTGAACGGCTTTACATCACGTAAACGTCGTTAATGGGCTTTACTGGTTGTGGAATATCAGTCTCACCCAGCATCTGAAGCAAATTGATTTCAATAGTGCGAGTAATCTGGTTAAGCGAAATACCAGTAGGCACATTTTCAAATGGGTCTAAAATAGATACACCGATTAGATGGGTAGTATGAAACACAAACCCAATTAGCCAACCAAAGAGAATGGACCAAGGACCAATAGTCTGGCCGCTAACCAGCGTAATCAGGATCACGAAAAACCAAATGAAGAGGTTGTTAAAGTAATAATAAGTAGTAGGGAAAACGGTATTTTTGATTCGCTCCGACTTGCCCATTGAGTCGCAAAAGCGAACGATCATTTGGTTGAGCTCCATGAACCGGAATCCGTCAATGATTCCTTGGCGTGAAAGCCATTCTAGGTCTTTGGACTGGTTAACTAAGATAGCATTATGAACATTACTTTGCTGGTCAACCTGATTGGCTTCCTCCTGCGACAAATACCGATGATAGGTATTATCGGGTAAGGATCGAAGGTTAGATTTTAGCGCGTAAAGAAAAGAAATATGCCGGTGTACCATGCGGGTTTGTACCTGTGTGAGCGTAGGTTGATCTTCTTCAGAAACGGGTGCACAGTAGTGAAGTATTCCCCGTGTCCAGGAACGAGAGTCGTTCACCAAGGCACCCCATATTTTGCGAGCCTCCCACCAGCGGTCGTAGGCCTGGTTATTCATAAACCCAATAAAAAATGCTAGCGCCGTACCCAGTAGCGTCGGAAACATAGCTGGAAGCACGAAATCCGGTATAACGTAAACATCTATCAGGTAGGTAAGTCCGCAGGAAACAATAAGAAAGAGATCAGTTTTCCAGGTGAGCCGTAGAATCTGTTTTAATCGTAGATGCCGGGTGATGATCATATCTTCAGTAGGTAAATAACAGTGCGCAATGTATTCTATTTATGGCAAATCGTAAAGCTTATAGATTATGCTTGAAGCGGAATATATGATTGTTGATAGTTGGCAAAAAAGTGATGAATTCTCCTACTTTCTCAGCATATGAGTGTTCGCTACTGAGCAATTATGTTCAGTACCGGACACTTTATTGTTCGCTAATTGCCTCGTATGAGCCACAATTGCCCAAATAAGCTTTGGCACACTATTATCAATGTATAATGAACAATGAACAGTTAGCAGTTAAATGTAACCTTCTAGAGAAGAAACAGAACTTCCTCATTGCACATTGCTAACTGTTCATCGCTAATTGTTCACTGCTAATTCCACATTGTTAATTGAACAAATATGCTCAAGAACTACGTACTCATTGCCATCCGTAATCTTTTCAAAAACAAAATTTATTCATTCATCAATATCCTGGGGTTATCCATTGGCTTAACCTGTAGCATCCTGATTCTACTGTGGGTGCAGGATGAAATGTCGTTTGACTCTTTCCACCCGAAGAAAGACAAGCTTTACCAGGTGTGGCTGCAAGCCAAGTGGGAAGAAGAGATTGGCTCACAACAAGCACTTCCATTACCAACTTACGAAGCTCTAAAAACTGCTGATAGCCATATTGAACGAGTAGCCGTTTCCGACTGGGGTGGCGATCACCTGCTTACTGTGGGGGAAAACCCGATAATTAAACGGGGGTACTTCGTAAGTGAAGAGTTTCTTACCATGTTTGAATTTGATATGCTGCAAGGGGGCGAGCGAGAGAGTTTGTTAGATGATCCTTCGTCTATTGTAATTACGGAGTCTACCGCCCGAGCCTTGTTTGATCGCGA
>CAKZYJ010000058.1 GCA_937884755.1 uncultured Flammeovirgaceae bacterium | reverse complement strand
ACTCAGAGCAAAAGATGATAGAGGGTTTCGTCAGCTGATGCAGTATTATCCGATGATTGACGACGAAAACCGAACCGACCTGATTGACCAGTACCTGGAAGGCGAATTAAGCGGAGAGGCCTTACGCGAGTTTGAAGAGCGCTTGAACGAAGACCGGGAGTTTCGCAAAGAAGTAGCCCTTCAGCAAAAGATAGCTCATACTATTAAAGAGCAAGAACGGGCTAAGCTAAAAAGTGAAATCAAGCAATTGTTTAACGAAGAAATTAATAACAAGGAGAGCGGTGGCGCTCCGGTGATTGATATCGCCTCTCGTAGGCGTAATTTTGCAATTGCCGCTATCGTAACGGTGGTGCTAGTAGCCTCGGTCCTATTTATCGTCAACCAGAGGGAAGTAGTGAGGCCTCAGATTGTTTATCTGGAGATAAAACTTCTTCCGGGAAGCCGAGGAAGCTTGCCGGTGCCTGATTCGCTAGCTGTAGATATTGTTTCCGAAGACCCGGCGTACAGCTTTCATTACCAGTTAGGGGATACACTAAGGCTGTACGGTGACTTTGATAAGCATGAACTAGGCATCTTTTACGAACCAAATGATGAACTGTATCTGCTACAGTGGGAAGGTCAAGAGTATGAGCTGGAGAAAACCGAGGAGGTACTCCCGATTGAATAGATTTGATGATGCAAGCCAACGGATTGCGAACCGAATGCTAGGCTACCGTGGTAAATTTTTCTCACAAAAAGGGACTTTCTTCTGGCATAGGCTCAATTCATTCTTACAAAATGGCATGTAGACTTTTTCAATCAATAAAGCTTATTCTGATAATTTACTAGAGGAACGAAAAGGGTAGTTTGTGAGCTATTTTGGTATGCAAACTTCCAAAAATAACCCGACAGACCACCCTAATCTACTACCATTAACGAGTATACATCCCGCTGAGTTTATGTGTTTATTAGCTGTGTTTGACCCACTCTGTCAGGACTACTTCCGACATCATGATCTGCAAGGTAAGCTCCGGCGCATTCCTAAGTTTGAAGAGGATGCGCGTTGTAGTCTGCCCGGTAGTGCTCAGAAACTGCTTTTTGTTTTGGGTTACTTGAAAGAAAATCCTCGTCAACACTATCACGGGCAGCTTTTTGGTATGCAACAGCCCCGCGTGAGTAAGTGGATCAAGCTGTTGTTACCGCTACTAGAAAAAGCCTTACTGAGTTTGAGCGCGGTGCCCCAACGCTTTGGGGATGCCCTGTATGCTTTTCTGAAGACCTTCACCCACTACGTCCTACTGATGGACGCTACTGAGCGGTGTATCCCCCGTTCGGTGTGCTATGAACGGCAAAAACATGAATACAGTGGCAAGAAAAAGACGCATACGCTTAAAAACAATCTGGTTGTAGATCAGCAAAGTCAGATACTATTTCTCAGCAGTAGTTATCCAGGTAGCGTGCATGATAAAACCCTGGCCGATGAGGCAGGCCACTACTACCCGGATGATACGGTGCTGGTAGAAGACTTAGGCTATCAGGGCTATGAGCCAGGCAACATCAGTGTATTGCGCCCGCACAAAAAGCCCAGAAACAAAGAGCTTACCGAACAACAAAAGCAGGATAATACCGACATCAGCCGCATTCGGGTACCGGTTGAGCATGTGATGGCTGGGGTCAAGCGGCTTAACATTGTCAAAGAAAAGATACGCTTGCGAACCGAAGGGGTTCGAGACCAAGTGATGCTGATTGCCTGTGGGCTACACAACTTCAGAACCGCCCTTAGAAGCACATAACAAATTATCAGAATAAGCTCTAATAATCTACGGCCCTCTTGGGCAATACTTTGCTGCTAGCCAATTATTATTGTATACTTAAGAAGTGAAAACCATCCTATATTAGGAAGCCTCTTTTACTGATTATTATTTTTTTTTCAGCCTATCCGCCTTTTCTCAGTCTACCGATACCCTTTTGCTGAATGCAATACGAAGCAATAATTTCTCAGAATCTCAGCATCAATTCGGTTTCCTCTAAGAAACCAAAGGTGATGTCCCAATCTCTATGCTTCGCGACCATTTGCAGACTGAGATTCCCAAGATAACGGAAGAGCAACCCATCTCGGGTCCCATCAAAGGCAACAAGGGTGGTGAAATGATCCTACGGGCCAACTAATATCCGAGACAATTACACGCAAATAGTTAAAAATATTCACTGCCGAAAGGGTAACCATTCGTAGGAAGAGACATACACAGGAAAACTAAATTGAATATCATCATGAAATCTGTTTTCCTTATTGCATTTAATGTTACCATTTTTTCGGTTTCCTTTTGGGCCCAGTCAGCTAATTCGGCTACTATTAAACCATCCTCCGGAAATAGTCAGGAAGTATCTAACCCTACCGTAAGCGATACCCCAGATCGTAATTTTTCCTGGATAGCTCTTCATACTCGGTTGATGCTAGCTTCTCCTAATTATACCTTTAACCTGGTACCGGTTCTAGACTATGGCTACTCCGACTTTCGGACGGCGAACATCGGGGGAAGCGCGAAGCTGCAACTTCTCAATTTCCTCTACGGGGAATATGCTTTGTTCTCTAATTTATACAGTCAGCGTACCAGCCTGGTGATGGCAGGCATTGAAACTCCCAGCAGGGGGATTCGGCTAGGCCTTCGTTACCTCTGGGCCAACGATGGCATTGCCCCGGCTTTTGGGGAAGTAAACCGAGATTTACAGGCCTATATTAACCTAGGAGGAGCGAAAGGAGGATTGGAAATTGCCCTGGGCGGTATAGAACAGATGATAAATACTCCTGCCAATAGCTTGATAGAGTCTCTTTCGCTCACCAATGTACATATACTGCTCAATATTCCGATCTGGAGCACGAACTAATAAAAGTCTTGAACACTTAAACTACACAACCATGGAATACATTATTTTCATTATCTTAGAGCGTGTTTGGATTTTATTTTTAGAATTTGTTATGAGGTGTTTTTTGTCCAGACGAGACTCTTTTTGAGGGGGATAGCCTAAGCTATCGCCTGAAAAAAAGCCGAAGTATGGGCGGAAAACAGCCATCAGAAATCTAAAGGATAAAGTTCAAACACGCTCTTAGGAGGGATCAGTATAGTCTTGCTAATGAACAAGAGTTCGCGAACACCGAAAAAAAAACGGTGGCCGAGCTGCCTCAAAACATCCTGGTATAAGAAGACCTTCTTTCGGACCGAAAAAACGAGGCTGTTATCATTGCTACGGCATAGGCTCGATATCTCGCTTCGCTACGGATTGTGGCAGCAATAAGTACAGACAGCCTAGTTCAGTAACTTGTCCTGGCTGTGGTGGATGTGGAGAAGTATATTACTAATGATTTTTTCACTACTAACATTATATTATTCAGTAACCCCTTAACCATTCAAATTATGAAGTATTATTTTGATGCCTTTAGAAACTACGCAAATTTTTCGGGACGTTCCCGTAGATCAGCTTATTGGTACTTTACGTTATTTCACCTACTAGCTGTTGTACTGCTTACATTTACCGATATCGCCCTGGGAATGTCTGCCGAAGGATACGGTGTACTTACAACACTATATATATTAGGGACTATTATCCCTTCCCTTTCCTTAACAGTGAGAAGATTGCACGATACTGGGCGAAGCGGTTGGTACATTCTTATTGGATTGATTCCGATTATCGGTTCTATTATTCTGTTCGTCTTCTACGTGGAGAATAGTCAACCGGGATCTAACCAATACGGGCCACACCCAAAACAGCTTGAAAATGATCAAGCCTACATACAGCCTATTTAGTAGTAACACCTGAAAGATAATGACACAAACTGACTTGCTCTCTTACTAGGTAAAGATTCCCGCTTCGGCGGGATTTTTTTTGCACCATACAGGGATAAAAAAATTAGAGATACGAGGGTAACCAATTTGTCAATTCGTCATTCACGGGTAAATAATTATCAATTTAACGATTACAATTATGAACACCCGTGTAAAAACACTTCATCGCTGGCTAAATATGATCCTTACCGGAATGCTTAGCCTAACTATCATTTTTAGTGGCTGTGAGCCTATTCCGGATGATATGGGCATTGACTTAAATGGGACAGTAGTCAACAGCACCGACCAACCTGTACGCCAGGCCACCATCATGCTCGTGAAAGATGGACAAACCATTACGTCCACTACAACCAATGACGATGAAAGCTATCTTTTATCCCACATTTCAACTGGCACCTACGATTTACAAATTATTGGGGATGGCTATCTTCCTTTTTCGGAGACCATTGAGATAAGCGAAAGCATAAGTCGTACTGACGTATTGCTGGGTGATGCTACCATTACCGGCCAGATTATTAATTCACAAACTGGTGAAGGCTTGGCTGAGGCTGAAGTCAGCTTTCCTCTGGCTCGGACACCACCCGTACTATGACTGACCTAGTGGTTGAAGCTGATGAAGATGGAAATTATACTATAGAAAACGCTCCTACTGGTGTATTTATAATAGTGGTGCGTCAACCTGGCTTCTACCCTACTGTAGTTGAGGGTGTAGAAGTTGGAGCAGGTGAAAATGCACTTCCACCTACTACTACAGTTGAAGAGGTACCCGAGGGCTCTTTACGAATTGTTTTGACCTGGGGCGAAAACCCCAGCGACCTAGACTCTCATCTTACCGGCCCTCAAGCTGATGGTAATCGTCTTCACTGCTATTATGCTAACCAAGCACCTAACGTGCAGGTCAACCTAGATGTAGATGACGTTACCAGCTACGGGCCGGAAACTATTACTATTTCTTCTTTAGTGGCGGGCACTTATCGCTATTCGGTGCATAATTACTCCGACCGCTATTTTAGTAGTGGTGCAGCAGGCATCGTAACTTCCCCAGCAAAAGTAGAGGTGTACAGCACTGCAGGACTGATAGCTAGCTTTGTCGCCCCTCCCGCAAACTCAGGGGATACCTGGAGAGTATTTGAGTTGGAAGTGAATTCCAGTGAGATACGTTTGGTAGAAACCGACTTTTACGAACTGATTGATGATGTACATAACACGAATAACTTCCGGATGGAACCGGGCGTGAAAGCACCTATGAACAGCTCGTCGTTTTAGTTTGGTACTATTTGCAGTAAAAAGCCTCCTACGCACTAGGAGGCTTTTTTTATCTACATGTCCCGTCCTAGAATAAGTTGACAGAAAATTGACTTATTTATGAAAAGACCTCAAAAAGAAGAACAACCACAAAAAAAGCGTACCCAAGAGGACTACACCCTGGGCTTTAAATTATCGGTAGTAGAGCAGGTAGAAAAGGGCGATTTGACTTATAAACAAGCTCAGCAAAGATATGGTATCCAAGGAAGGAGCACGGTGTTGATTTGGTTAAGAAAGCATGGGAAGCTAGATTGGAGCAAACCTGCCCAAAATTTTAACACTATGCCTCAATCTAAAGAAACGCCCGCCCAGAAGATAAAGCGTTTGGAGAAAGAACTGGCCGATGAGAAGGCGAGAACCCTGATCCTGAACAGGATGATTGACATCTCGGATAGGGAATATGGAACGGCAATCCGAAAAAAGTTTTCCCCCGAGCAAACCGAGAACTCCAACAAGAGCACCAAGTAAGCTTGGCTTGTTCTTGTCGCTTGTTCGGGGTCAGCCGCCAGGCCATCTATCAGGCAGAGCGACGACATACACTACGGGAAGAAGAACTGCTCAAAGTCAAAGACCTCGTAGTACGTACGCGTAGTCGTATGCCCCGCTTAGGTACGCGAAAACTGTACCATTTGCTTTCCGATGAGTTGAAGACCATCGGCGTTAAAATTGGTAGGGACGGATTGTTTTCTTACTTGCGTCAAGAACGTTTGTTAATACAACCTAAGAAGAACTACACCAAGACTACGAATTCAGAGCATTGGCTCAGAAAATATCCTAACTTATACCAAGACCAGGTGTTTACCAAGCCAGAAAGTTGTTTTGTCAGTGATATCACCTATGTGAAATCAGCGGAAGGGATACACTATTTATCGTTGGTAACCGATGCGTATTCAAGAAAAATTATGGGACATCATCTGAGCAAAGATATGAGCAGTGAAAGCGTAGCAAAAGCCCTTCACCAAGCTATCCGAAACAGGTTGACTAAACACAAGGCCATCCATCACTCCGACAGGGGCCTACAGCGTTCCACGCCGGATATTACTCGGACGTGTACCAAACCAAACTTAAGAAGAATAAGATAACCCCTTCGATGACGCAGGGCTATGATTGTTATCAGAATGCATTGGCTGAAAGAGTGAATGGCATACTAAAAGCGGAATTCCTGGTCTATCGGTGCAACACGTTTAAAGAACTTGGTAAACTTATAGACGAATCTATAGAAATCTATAATTATGAAAGACCCCACATGAGTTTAGGGTATCAAACCCCAATCGTTGTACATCAAAAAACCACTGAAGAAAATCTCCAGTGGTCTTAATTCTAATCTTAAAAATGTGTCAACCTATTTTAGGACGAGACAACAGACTGGTCAATCCAATCAGTAGGAAAGCTTCATTGAGAAAAATGTAGTCCGAGCCAGTCCTCTAATTTTTTTTCAAATTTTCCTAAATGCTACGGTAACCTTTTCCCCTTTTTGCTATAGATAGTTGAAAGCAACACTTAGTAAGGCACTAAAAGCTGTAAAGACCGTCTTTCGTAGCTCGAGTAGCTGCTTTAGACCTTCGCTAACTCAGTTCTTTCCGGAAGGCAGAACCGATCACCCTCGTGGGGTGGGTGGGACGTTCTGCTTCTCCGACCCCACCAGCCAAGTTGGCTGCCCCAATATTTTGTAACCATAACGTTAAAATTATGAAAACGTTGGTAAAGTCTATCGTGGGACTGGTGGTTGTACTAGTTCTCACCACCAGTTGTGATGTTGCTGGAATCGGTGATATTGAAAAGGAACACACCGAGTATGCATCTGGATCTGGCGGTGGAGATGATCAGCCATGCCAGGATAGATGTGATTGATAATTGATCACATCTACTAAGTCTCCCTACAGAAGTTCAGAGTAACTTTATCCCTATCCGAAGGGGGATGATAATTTTGAGAGGGGCTGTTGTTACAGTCCCTTTCTTTTATTACATTTTGGCGAAACTACTTAGTAAAGTGAATGAAACCAAAGCTATTGTACTCCATTCTATTAATTCTGACTAGTTTTTGTATTGGCTCAAGCATAGCTCCCCTATCTTTAGTACTCCAACCGAATACTAACTCTCATCCAGATTCACTCTATCTTCAAGCCAGACAATACTTCAATCTCAATGATACTACCCGAGCCTTTCAATACCTAGACTATGCTTTACATCAATACACTAGTTTGAACGATACAATAAAGCAGTCCAATACATTGAATCAGTTTGGGTACTGTTATTATGAATTAGGCAATTTTGAGCAAAGTTTACATTATTACCAACAATCTCTTGCATTAGAAAAAGCCATATCCGATACGGTGACTATTATTGGTCGACTTAGAAATATTGGGATGACATACAAAGCTATGGGACTGCCTCAACATGCTTTTGATCAATATTTAGAGGCATTAAATCTTTCTAAGGAACTACAACGTCCTCAAAGTATTGCCACTGTTTCTAACTCCATTGGACTTCTTCAGTACGAACTGGAGCAATACGAGAAGGCACAGGAGTACTATCAGGTAGCCTTAAAGGAATGGATCTACTTAAAGGATACTTTACGATTGGCTTTTGTTCATAATAATATTGGTCAGCTGTACTACGATCAGGGTAAATACGACAGTGCATTGCTATTTTATCGGCAAGCTTTACGGTGGAAAAAACAAATCAATAAGCCGAGAACGCTACCTACTACGCTATATAATCTGGGTAATACCCACCTTTCTTTGGAGCAAATTGATTCGGCCGTAAATTATTTACAAGAGTCGTATACAATTGCTCATAAGTACGATATGAGTCAAGCAATGGCTTCGGCCAGTAATAGTCTGGCTGAGCTCTATATGACCGATGATCGACCTTCACTGGCTCGGTCTTATCTGGATACCACCCGTATTTTACTCAATCAGCTTGATTCCCGGAATATCCGGTTGGATTATCTTCGTCTGGAAGCACTATATTACGAGAAATTGGCGCAACCGGCCACCGCCCTTTCCTACCACAAGCAATGGGCTACCCTCAGAGACAGTCTTTTTAATGATGAGCGGCTTAAAGTGATCGAGGCCCAGGCTGAGTACACTCTTCAACAAGAAGCGCAAGCCCGGGAGAATGCGGAGCTGCGAGCAACGATCGCTCAGGCAAAGAGTGAACGTCAACAACGTTATACCCTGGTTTCTATGCTGGCCGGAGGCTTACTGTCAGTAATCAGCGTAGTTTTATTTCGATTGTATCGCTCCAACCGAAAAATGAAAGAACGTAACGCCGGGCTGGTACGGGAAGTACACCATCGGGTAAAGAACAACTTGCATTCAATCTCCAGTTTACTGAGCCTACAGTCGAGGCGATTAGAAGATGAAAATGCCAAAAAAGCTATGAACGAAACGCAGTTACGTATTCAATCCATGGCTCTGATTCACCGCCGACTGTACGGAAAGCAGCTGACCGAGGTGAACATGCAAAACTATCTAAAAGAATTAGTCCCTCAAGTGTTGGATTCTTTTGGTTGTAAGGCGGAGATACATCTCACCCTGGAGGATATAATGCTGGATGTTGACCAAGCCGTGCCCATTGGGTTAATCACTAATGAAGTAATT
>CAKZYJ010000057.1 GCA_937884755.1 uncultured Flammeovirgaceae bacterium | reverse complement strand
TAAATATGAAAAAAACTATGCACCAGCACTTGCATGAACCATAGAAATCGCGGTGAAGCAATCTCCTCATCATGAGGGAGGTAACTTCGTCGCTTCGCTTCTCGCTATGACGAAATTGATATTAACATAATTGTTCCTCATTACTTATCCACCCTTTACCACTCTTCCTTTTTTCAGAACGCGGAAATTTTGAGCAAGTATATGCATAATGGAAAGATTGGAGCGTAATTTGACTTAAGATTAGATACACACCAACCTAATCTTATATGGCTTTTCTGAAATACATTTCCCTGCTTTTTCTAGGCATCGTACTGACGGGTTGCTACGTGGGCTACACCCCTAGTTACTACGATCAGGATATGCTGGTGGACTTCCCGCTACTGCCGCATACTGCTGAAGTTTCCGTTTATTTCCCTCAAGATACGCTGCCGGATGAAGAGTACATCCGGGTAGGGGTATTAGAAGTTAGAGGCGACGAATTTACCTCCTACAATACGCTGATCCGAAAATTACAGGTTCAGGCTCAGAAGCGGGGAGTAGACGCTATTCAATTGATGGGAAAACAAACTTACCTTGAAGAAGGTTACGAGGAATCCTACGTGCTGTCAGAATTATCGGGTATCGGTATCAAGTACGTGAAGAATATTGACTACCTAAGTGAATTCATTAAATCACAGGAAATCTATTTTTCTGGCCGAGGTTATAATCCTTCGGATTCCGGACGGTGGGTGGCTAAAATATGGCTCGACTTTAATCGGCAGGTAACTCAAATGGAAGGCGAAAAAAACTACTTACAGTTTGTTCGGAAGCATTCGTTGGACTATTTACTGTATTCTAACTCAGAGAAATGGCGCTACACACTAGATGAGCATCAGCAAATAAACAAGCGTACGCGTGTTGGTTCGGCGGGCGTACAATTGCGGGTATGGTTCTCCTATCAGGTCAAAGACCTTCCAAATTTCGTTCGGATCAGGGAATATCCGAGCCGAAAGGAGACAAGTATTTGGTTTGCCTATGATGCCGAAGGTAGGATTCTGAAGAAGCGAATCACCCTGCCAGACGGTGAGATGATTGACCAGATTCTAGTATACGATGCTATCGGAAGACATACGAAAAGTGAATACTACTGGGTGCAGGCTAACGATCAGTTGAGTCCCTACCTGCTGGTAAAACACCAGTTCTATTCTCCCGATGATATACCACAACTAGTGGTACTAAAGTAGCGAAGCGGTGGTTATGCCGCTTCGCTGACTGAAGTTTCTAGAAAGAATATCGTAAACCTACCTGAGCGGCCCAGCGAGAACCCTCGGCAGTAGGCGACTGGTTTACATCCCAGGGTTCGCCCGGATCGCTGAAAGAGAAAACCGGGCGGTTAGTAAACGCCCCATTTTCGTACTCAAAACCTTCAAACTGAAGTAACTCAAACACGTAACGGTTATCACCGCTTCCCATAAAGTATCTACGACCCCAATCATTGTTCAGCAGGTTACTGAAGTTGAATATATCCAGTGATAATTGTAACGTATGACGGCGACCGTTGGCAGTGGTGATGTAAAAATCTTGTAATACCTTCAAATCGAATACGCTAGAAAATGGAACTCTAGACCGATTCTGTTCGGTGTACTGCCCTCGGCGCTCACTTAAGTAGTCGTCGTTTTCTACATAGTTATCAAAGGTATTATACATTGCTTGCTGTTCAGCTTCACTAAACGGAATTCCACCTAGAACTTCTGTTTGGCTACCATCCGGATTGGTAATTATATCTACCGGCCCTAGTGTACCGAAAATAATTTCATCAACGCTATTGGGCACATAAATCAATGATCGTTCTACCCCTGGATCATCTTCATTAAATAGTCGGTCACCATTGCGGTAAACGTAAGAGAAAGGTTCACCCGACTGCCCGTTGTAGAAGACAGAAATGGTAGTAGCAAAATTATTAAGATACTCTTTACGGTACGAAAGAACCCCTGTAATACGAGAACCTACATCAAATGCTGATCGTCCTAGTAACGGCTCGTTTCGGGCAGTCAAACTGTATACCTGCCGCCAGTTAGTAGAGTTGATAAAACCGCGTCCGTCGAATAATGCTTCGGCTCGGGTAAACGAGTAAGCCAGGCTACCCCCAAATCCATTAGTCATGGGTTTTTCAATCTGAAAGGTAGCATTCCAGGTATAGCCTTCGTTGGTGTTGTCTACCAGCGTAATGTATCCATATTTATCATCAATCTGGTTACCGGTAAATATTGGTCGATTGTCAGGTGTACCTTCTAAGGTACCCGAGAAGGTAGGTTCCAGATTGACGTTTTTAACGTCAATATTATTTAGCGTTTTGGTGTACATAAACTCCGCCGAGCCGATCAGTCCCCAGGGAAGCCGCTGGTCAACTGCAATGTTGGTGCGGAATACCTGCGGATACTTGAAATCTTCTACAAATAAATCGACGTCACCCGAAGGACCAGCCGAGGTGTTAGCCAGATTGTCTCGCCACTCATCGGGAGTAGCGTAGAAAGGACCAAATACTCCAACGGATGAACTATTTAACCCATTGCGGATAAACATACCTCCGGGCCATACCCAAGGGACCCGGCTGGTAAATACTCCTAAACCACCACGTAACTGCGTGGTTTTATCTCCGGTTACATCCCAGTTAAATCCTACTCTTGGACTCCAAAGCAGTTGAGTAGCCGGAGTTTTGCTAGCACGAGCTCCTCTCAGGTCGTAGAATTGCTCAATTAACGGCACAGTTTCCTGGTTAAACTCCGTATTGTTTAGTGGAGGATCTTCCAGGAAGACCGGAATATCAGCCCGTAACCCGATATTTAGTTTAAAGTCGCTATTCACTTGAATTTCGTCCTGAACGTAAAATGCCATTTGGAGTGCGTTAAACGTAGGTCCTAGATTACTGGCGTCGTCACCCAAGCGAATCTCAGACTGACCAGGGGCTAGCTGCTCGTGACCGAACAAAGCAAAGCCGGGGTCACCAGCCAAGAAGCTATCTAGCGAGCCGTAGAAGTAGCGAGGAGTAGAGAAAACAGTAAACAAGTTCTCTATTTCAAAAAACTCATTATGCGTTCCGAAGGTAAAGGTATGCTTTCCTTTGTACCAATTAAAATTGTTAGTTAGCGTGTAAACATCCTGGAATACAATGTTGGAGTAAGAAAAGTTATCGGTACCTACGTGTATTACGGCTGGGCCATCGTCAATCTCAGCCTTTGGAAAAGGTGCTCCGAGTAGCTCCCGGTCATCGCGGACGCGAGTGTATCCTAAGATGAGATTATTAGAGAAATTATTGCCAAAGCTGCTCTTTAGCTCAATGGCGGTAGAATTGGTAGTAGTAGGAAAGGCGTTTCCAGTGTTGAAAAAGAAAATATCGCGGCTGGTAGGTCGGTTAAGGCGATCTGTGTTTCCGAAAACGTAGCTGTGGCGAGCCGTTAATTTATGCTGCTGATTGATATTCCAGTCTAACTTTACAATTACTTTGTCACTATTCCGGGTCTGAATATTGTTGAGGTATCCGCCCGGATCGTAGCCATATTGTGTGTCCAGATAGCTCACTAACTGATTTAAATCCGCTGCCGTAGCGTTTCCTTCGTATTCTTGAGGAATAAACGGAAAGGGTTCTTCTTCACGCAGTAATTCTACGTTGGTAAAAAAGAACAACTTATCCTTCACAATGGGGCCACCCAAGCGGAAGCCGTAGGTATTTACTGAAAATGGTGCCAAGCGGGTTCGCTCAGCATCAGGAATTTCACCCGGATTTTTTCCAGCTAGATTCTCATTTCTGAAATAATAGTAGGCTGAGCCTTCAAAGTAGTTTTTACCGCTTCGGGTTACCGCGTTAATTCCTCCTCCGGCAAAGCCACCCAGCGTAACATCGTAGGGAGCAACCACTACCTGGATTTGCTCTAGCGCATCCAGACTGATGGGTGAGATACCGGCTTGTCCGCCATTGGTACCTGAGTTAGCCAATCCAAACACATCGTTGTTTACAGCCCCGTCAATGTAAATAGTATTGAAGCGATTGTTAACCCCAGCAATAGAGATACCACCACCTGGGGTAATGTTAGCTTGCGGAGTTAAGCGAGTGAAGTCGTTCAGTGAGCGATCTACTGTGGGCAGCGTCATAATCTGCTCTCGGCTAATATTAGTTTCGGCACCGGTTCGGTTACCGTCAATAACGCCTCCGGCAGATATTATAATGTCCTGCAGTTGCGTTACAGACTCTCGCAGAGTTACGTCCACGTCAAAGGTCTGCCCCAAATCCAGGTAGATGTCTTCCTGCACTAGATCTTCGTAACCTACGAAGGAAACCGTTAGCGTGTAGGGGCCGCCTACCCGCATATTGGGAATGCGAAAGTAACCGGTTTCATTCGTCACGTTGATATACTCCGAACCCGATGGAGTATGTACTACTTGCACACTGGCTCCCGGAATAGTTGCACCGCCATCGTCGGTAACTACTCCACTCATGCTGGAAGTAGTAGTCCCTTGAGCCCAAGCTAGCTGAAGAGCACAGCCAAAGACAAAGACTAAAATCAGTAGAAAGTTTCTCATTATGTATAGATTAGGTTTTGGGTGCGATATTACAGAAATTCTGAAGTTAATGGAAGAAAACCCTAAAGGGAAAAATCGGTTATCCGCTCTAGAAAGTTCATATTAGATTTGAGAGTATATTCTTTTTCAGAATATTATTTTGTTTTTTCAGAAAAATTAAGAATAAAACCCATATTACTTAGACTGATTCATGTCTGGCTCCAAATCTTCTACCGAAGGCAGTTGATCTCTATACTGTTCCCAGTTTTCTAATAATGTTCTGACCACTTTGTTTCCAACCAGATAGGCAGCTTCTAAAGAAGGGATATAGGCCGAGTAGCCAGAATTCTCGTTTTTCATGCTTTCGGCGGCAGTCATATCTTCGGGCGGCATGGTAAAGTTGCTGGCGGTTCGTAGTACTAACAGGCGATGGGCATCTACTTTACCGGCGTTATCTAAGAACTGAAGAGACTGAGCCGTACCGGTATCCTCCATCGCCGAAGTAACGAACGAGCCTTTTCCTTCTGTCCAATAATCAACCCAGCGGTTGGCCCAGGTGTTCAGCATCTTACCATGCCAGAAGGTCATAGCCGCGATATGGTCGCCTTTAAGTACCATTGGGGGGCGCTGGGCTTCGGGATAGTTCTGGTAACGGATACGTAGCTGCTGTAGGTCTTCGGTATCTTCTAGTTGCGTACTTTTAGTAAGCTGGTAGGCCCACTCGGTAAGTGATGGGTTGAGTTGAAAAACCGCCCCGCTTTCCGGATTGGGAGCCTTTTCGGGAAAGGGTTCGGTTTCGCGTAGCGGAAAAATGCCGGTTTCCCAGTCGGTGGGAATTTCTCGCCCATCAATTTCGTGCATTAGGTCTCCATCTACTAGCCATTCGGCCCAGGCGGCAGAACCTAGCGGCATATCTTCTGGATCGGCTCCGGCAATACCGGCTACTACCCAGTAAGTTTGCCTCAGATCAAAACGTGGGTCCATGCCCAGTGCCATAATGGAAGCGGCGGAGTTGATACTACCCACCCCGGTAGTAATTGCCAAAACCCCTTGTTCCTCGTTATAGTATAAATCCTGATTACCCTGCGGAAAGGCGATGGCAGTAGATAGTGGAAAACGCTCTACCCAATACTGTAGCTCACCCGGCTGGTCGCCCTGTGCCTCGCCCCGCTCAAACATCGTGACCACCACTACTTTGATGGGTACAGGTTCTTCAGTAGAGTTTTCAGGCGAAGAAGAGTTTTCTGGCTGGCAAGAAAGAAAAGTTAATGATAAAAGAAAGAGTAGTAGACGCATGTGAATAGTGTTATGGCGACCGTTGCAAAGTGTCAGTGTGTTATAGTCCAATGTGTTCAGGCAGTGAGCATGTAACATGAATTTTCAACTTACTGATAATCAGTATATCATCATCATAATGAGTAGGAGAGCTACTATTCCGATGATTGTGGTAAACCAGCCCATTGGCTTTGATCTAGTCCAGCCCGTTAGCATAATCATGGTGATTAACGACAAAATCCCCAACAAAAATGCCGCGAAGCCAATGAGACGAGGCATCATCAAATCACTTGCGTTTACCTCGGAGGGATATCCGGGAGTGGTCGCCATGAAAATCTTGTTCATTGCGAAAATCGCCACGATGAACGAACTTGAAGCTACGATGGCTGCCTTTATAATACTTCTTGCCAGTTTCCCATTCAGATTTGATACAAGAAAATTAGCTACGGCAGTGATCGAGAATCCACCTAACAGCGAGCTAATCACAATTAACTGACTTGTTAGTTGGTTCCAATATTCAAATGAAAGTTCTACCATTTCAAACACTCATCAATAAAATCATTCCACCGGCCTTCCCACATTTGTAAAGCTGCTTGCTTTTCTTCATTATCAAGCAAGCTGTAGGCAATAGAGTTCATCGCCAGTTTTTTCATAGCACGTAAGTCTAGCTCCCAGGCGAGAAAGACAGTCCAGTAGTCGTAAGTCACTCCGGTGTAGTCAAATACGGCAGGGTCGTCAGAACTGATACTACACTGAATGCCTTGCGCCAGATAGCCCACGGCCGGGTGTACCCGTAAGTCGCGCACATAGCCCAAAATCTGATTACTGAGCGGATTTACTTCAATACAGATATTTTGTTGTTTGATAGCTTGCTGCACGGCGGGGTAGCGATACAGATTAAACCCGTGCCCAATCCGAACGCTACGTAGCGTAACGGCGTCGTACAAATTATCCAAATCCCAGTCACTTTCTCCGTCGTGCAAACAAAGTGGTAGATCTACACCGTATTCTTGGCGGAGCGAGTCGAACATGAGCCAAGCGTCCAGAAAATGTAAAGTAGAATTACCAGCATCTTCTTCGGCGACTAAATCGTAGGCCTTGATAAAATCGGGATAACGCCGCCGTAGTTGAAACGACTCAATTACATCCTGCTGAATGGTATTTAGTGAGCGAAAGCGAAGGTTCGTTTTAATTAGCTTGAGGGTAAAGTCTGGATCGGTTTGCTGCGCCTGCTGAAGTGCATCTTGGTAGTAACGAACCATCGTATCAGCGGTGTAGTAACCGATAGGATGATCTAGGTCGTATAGTCGTCTCGAAGAAATTCCCGCTCGAAGCTCTACATGCTGTACCCCGTCGGCGATGAGCGTATCAAATACGGCCGTCAGGTAATCCCGGAAGATAGGTTGGTAATAGAAGAATCCCCCTATCTGAGTAAAATGCCCCTCAAACGCTCCCCAAATATCTACCGAATCTTCACTCATACCCTGATCAAACGTTAGTAGATCGTATAGTGAGTCGGCGAAGTTCGGTACTTGCTGATTCAACTTACCAATACTCTGAAAACCAGCAGGCTCATCTCCTTGTCGGAAGAATTTTAACTCTCCTTTGACGTGCTCAGCAGAGGTTGTATCCCAAAAAACGTAACAGTCCGGCTCGGTAAGTGCCCGCTCAACTACCCAATGCAAATCGCCACTAGCCGACGGGTGCAAATGCAGTAGTCCTCCTTTGGGCATTTTACGAAGCAGGTGGTATAATTCGGTTTGCTCAATATGCTCTTTGGATTGATAGAAGTAACGAGCCGGAGGAAAGAAGTTAGTCTCTTTGTAATGGTCCAACATTTCCTTCTGCATCGCCTTCAACTTCTGGTTGACTTGCTTCTCTTTCTCGTTCAGCGCAATATCGGCCTCAAACGAAAGCGCAGAGTCCTGCCGAACGTATTGCTGGCGGGCCGCCAGGTAAGCTTCTTTGTCAGTAAAGGCAGGCACGCTTGATGGTAAAGCCGAGGTAATAGGCGGG
Source organism: uncultured Flammeovirgaceae bacterium (assembly GCA_937884755.1). Classification (GTDB taxonomy): domain Bacteria; phylum Bacteroidota; class Bacteroidia; order Cytophagales; family Cyclobacteriaceae; genus Tunicatimonas. The sequence goes on along the minus strand of CAKZYJ010000057.1, from coordinate 29,832 downwards.
GATGTTTTGCAGGAAAGAATGGTAAATAGCAGCGAGGCTATCAGTATGGATTGACGGAAGGTGAGATAGAGTAGCTGCATCTAACAAAGGATGAGCAAATTTGATAAATATTCAACTAGTAGCCAATTTCTTTGAGAAATTTTTAGTGAGATTGCCACATAGAAACATAGTGCACAATAGAAGAATCTCTTTATTATCTACCGTGCCTACGTGGTTATCAATGAGCTACGTAATCGTAAATCACTTTAGAAATATCGGATAATGCTTGAACTCCGGCATCTTCATCAGTGAGGTTTTTGGATAGTAGCACTAGTACGTAGCTTTCTCCGTCGGGTAAAAAGACAATGCCTGAGTCGTGATGTAAGCCGGTAATCCAACCGGTCTTGTGTGCAACTTTCACATCATTAGGCAACTGGGCGGGAATCATCTCATTGAACCGTTGATCTAGCAGAATATCAATCATAGCCTGGCTGGCTTGGTCACTCACTACTTCCTGCTGATTGATGGCTGCGAACAACTGCATTAGGTCGTAGGCGGTAGTAGTATTATTCAATCCTTGCCGATATGCCTTTCCGTCTTCTACACCCCGCCGTACCTGAATATCGTTAGCGCCCAGATCGCGCAGCGTTTGGGTAGTTTTATCGGCTCCTACTAACTCAATCACAATGTTGGTGGCGAGGTTGCTGCTGGAGATGATCATGTGGTAAACCAGATCGCGCAGGCTTTGTCGGGTGCCGATTTGCTCGTACAACTCACTGTAAGAATCATCGTCGGGAGACAAAGAATAGGTACTGCTATCCACAATACTATAGAACTCATTTTTAACCAGCACCGAGTCGTCCAGGCTCAACTCATCCATTTCAGCTTGTTTGTAAACTTCCAGCATCACTGGGGTTTTCATAGTACTGGCGGCGTGAAACTCTTCTCGGGCATTGATTAGCAATTGATCCTCAGGATTGTCCAGGTGCTGAAATGCCACCGCAAAGTCTCCGTCCACTTCACTAACTCGACCTTGAATAATTTTTTCTACTTCAATCAGGGTAGACGGACTAGGTTGAGCGCAAGCGAAGCAAATGAGCAAACCTAGAGGAAGGAAACGAAATAGCATAGCCGGTATGTTAGTATAAAGCGGGTAATTTGTAAATTAACCAAGACTTTTCAAACGATTGGTGTATGCATACTTTAGTGGAGCAAATATTAGCTGAGCCTCAAGCCAACCTTCTTATGCAACAAGTACAAGCAGCATTGGCGGAAGAACAGCAACGGCGCGAACGGTTTTATGAAGAAATGACCGAAACGCAAAAGATTGAATTTATCAACGGACAAATTTTTATGCACTCTCCGGTAAAGAAAAGACATAATAAAGCAGGTGGTTTATTATATAAACTTATGGACACCTATGTAGACCTGCACGATCTGGGATTTGTCGGTATTGAGAAAATCCTGATTACATTGACTCGCAACGATTATGAACCGGATATATGTTACTTTTCTAAAGAGCAAGCCCAATACTTTACCGAAGATCAAATGAAGTTTCCTGCCCCTAACTGGGTGGTGGAAGTGCTCTCTGAAAGCACTAAAGCCAATGATCGTGGAATAAAGTTTAAAGACTACGAAGCCCACGGCATATCCGAGTACTGGATTATTGACCCCGAAAAAGAGGTAGTGGAACAATATGTGCTGCAAGATAGCACTTACGAATTATTGCTAAAAACCAGAGAAGGTACGATCAGCAGTCACCCCCTATCCGGCTTTAGCATTCCTGTCCGGGCTATTTTTGACCGAACTGAAAATCTGCAAGCACTCAAAAAAATTACCGCTAGTTAGCTGGATTCAGCATCGTTCCGGCGAACAAAATCGCTTGGGTATGTTTCTCACGAATGAAGTAGGCAAACGGTCTATCAACCCGAATCAGGTCGGGTCGCTCCAGGTTAATAGACTCTACTCCAATAGCTACGGCAGTGGCCGCTGCTGCTTCCGAACCTTCTTCGTTTACCTCAATAAAGGCTTGGTGGATTACCCTGTCTAGAAAAAGCTTTTCGCCCGGAATTTCGTTGAAAAAACCGCCAAAGTTAGCATCGGTGGTAAACGGAAGCTCCATACCCATGCCTTTCAGTACATCGCTCATGTCTAGCTTAAATTCCGTCTTAAACTTGGGTATCATTAAATGGGTGGTTAACGTATCAGTTTGCTCTAACCAGTTGCTAAGTTGATCAATCGTTAGTCCATCCATCAGGCTAGCTACCGTATTTCCACCTTGAGGAAGCAGAATGACCATATTGAATTGTCCATTGCCATAGGGAATTTCAATGATTTGAAGCTCTTCTTCGTAGTTATAGTTTACTTTGGTCGCTTCGTTCGACATTAACGAGGCAGTGACATTAGAGCCATCGCCTAAATAAAATGGAGCTTCGCGGGTTTCACTTTTATCAAACTGGTATTGCCAGTTGGCTTTGTAATAAATTGCGTTGATCAGGAACATGACATCAGAATCTTTAATCTGCTGAATCAGGTTCTGTATTTTTCCCTGAGTCTGATCTTCTACCCACTGATTGATAGTTTCTTTGGCTTCGGGGTTGTCAAAATTGAGTCCCTCGATACGCCCATCGTAATGCTCCTGAATTAATTGATCAAAGCCAGATTGTAGGGTGAAAGCGTCACGGAACCAAATGGAATTGGCAATCGCCAAGGCTACCTCCTGATCCATGCTGAGCAATTGCTCAATGAGCAATTTTGCCGCCTGGTTTACTTCTTCATCGCTCATCTCGGCTACGCCCAGTGTTTCTTTCATTACTTCTTTGGTTTCGCCAGTGGCTCCGTTCACTGCCATATGTAGCGCAATATCCACACTGAGAGGAGAGATAAAGATATTTTCATCCGCCTTATTCTGCCGAATTGATTGGAATAAATCAATGGCGAATGAATTAGACGTTTCTACCAATGCTTCGGTTGAGCCAGAGATCGGACGTAGGTCGGGTGGATTCTTCTGATTGCCTATCGGTTCTTCTTCGCTACACTGTGCAAACAGTAAACTAGTGAACAGGGCAAAAAACACTACTGTAATTTTTGACAGGTTAATGGTTTTCATAGAAAAGGAATCTTTTTTATCGAGACTCATTTTGGTTTAATTAGGTTGGAAGGTGATTACTTTTTATTATTTGACCGGATTCATCATTGTTCCAGCAAACAAAATAGCTCCAGTATGCTCTTCCCGGATGAAATAAGCAAATGGACGGTCTACCCGAGTTACTAAGGGCTGAGATTCGCAGGTTGCGCATAAAAGACTAATTACTGCAACAGTGGCTGCCGCTGCTTCTGACCCTTCTTCGTTTACCTCAATAAATGATTGGTGAATTACGCGATCTAGGTAAAGTCTTTTGCCAGAAATTTCGTTGAAAAAGCCACCAAAGTCAGCGGCGTTACGAACAAACGGTAACTCCATACCCATTCCCTTTAGAACATCATTAAGCTCTAGTTTAAACTCGGTCTTAAACTTAGGTAGCATGAGGTGGGTGCTAAGTGTATCAGACTCGGCTATCCATTCCGTCAGGGTCTCGGTAGTTAAACTATTTATCAGGTCGGCTACCGTACTTTCCGGGGAGGGAAGCAAGATAATCATGCTAAACTGTCCGTTGCCGTAAGGGATTTCTAGCAAGCGCGTACCATCGGGCTGATCATTGATGTGAAGTTTGGTGCCTTCGTTAGACATCATCGGTACTGAAACCGTACTGCCATCTTCCAGATAAAATGACTCGTCTTTAGTAGCATTAGCGTTAAACTGGTATTGCCAATCCGCTTTAAAGTAAATGGCGTTGATCAGGAACATCACATCATCTGGAGTGACTTCTTCGACCAGATTCTTGATCCTTCCCTGTGTCTGATCTTCTACCCAGCCGTTAATAATGTCTTTGGAAGTAGGGTTCTCAAAGTTTAGTCCTTCAATGCGCCCATTGTAGTACTGACGGATGAGTACATCAAAACCAGATTGCAACGTGTAGATATCTTTAAACCAAATGGAGTTAGCGATAGCTAATGTTACCTTCTGATCCATATTCAGTAGCCGTTCGGTGAGGTTCTTGGCGGCCTCATTCACCTCTTCATCGCTGAGGTCGGCTACGCCTAGTGCTTCCTTCATCACTTCTTTAGTTTCGCCGCTAGCGCCATTCACCGCCATGTGGAGCGCAATATCTACGCTAAGCGGAGAGATAAAAATATTTTCCTCGGCTTTTTCCTGGTGGATTGCCTTAAACAAATCCAACGAAAAGGTATTAGCCGTTGCGACCAGTTCCTCGGTATTGGTGGTCAGAGGGCGAAGATCAGGTAAGTTGGGTTCGTTAGCCATTGGGTCTTCACTACAACGGAATAGTACCAAGCTCAGTAAGCCGCAGACAGAGACAACTAGCGCTTTATATTGAATGAATGTTTTCATAAGAGTTGTGAGAAAAAGTTTCTACCAAGACCCATTTGGCAGACACTCGGTTGGAAAGAGAAGTGTTGATCGTAAAATAAAATTGTGCTATCCACCGAAGATAGCTATATTCTTGGCTGAATAGACTACTATGCACTATAACCGCCTACTTCTCTGCTATTCGTTGTTCCTGACAGTGAGTTTCTCAACCGTAGGACAAACTGTCGAGAACCTACCGAACATTCTCTGGATAACTTGCGAAGATCTGAACGCTTATCTGGGTAGCTACGGCGATACCCAGGCAATCACCCCTAATCTGGATCGGTTGGCCAGTGAAGGAGTAAGATTTACTCAGGCATTTGCGCCCGCTCCGGTCTGCTCTCCCGCCCGGTCAGCATTGATTACCGGTATTTACGCTACCTCTATGGGCACGCAGCATTTGCGCTCGGAAGTGGAAATTCCCAATGAGGTTCGAGCGTTACCACACTACCTGCGTGATGCCGGTTATTACTGCACGAACAACAGTAAAGAAGACTACAACTTTCAGGATGAGGAAATGTGGGATGAATCCAGTAAGCGTGCCCACTGGCGCAATCGTCCTTTAGGTAAGCCATTCTTCAGCGTATTCAATATCGAGACTACGCACCAATCAAAAATCTTTGGTTCTGATGAAGAATTTTACGAAAGGTATGGTCATCAATTGAGCGAGGAAGAACGGCACGATCCCGCTGATATGGTGATTCCACCCTACTTTTTTGATACCCCGGTTACCCGAAAAATGTGGGCGCGCTACTACGATCTGGTGACCATTATGGACCGGCAGGTGCAGGATATTCTGGATCAGTTGCAAGAGGATGGGTTAGCGGACAATACCATTGTGTTCTTCTTTGCCGACCACGGTACCGGCATGCCCCGGGGCAAACGCGCATTATACGACTCAGGATTGAAGGTGCCATTTCTGGTAAAAGCCCCGTCATCCTATCAGCAGGCATTAAACCTGGTTCCAGGAACGCAAAGCGACCAGTTGGTAAACTTCGTGGATTTTGCTCCTACTGTACTCAGTATTATCGGACAGGAAGCACCGGATCAGATGCAGGGCGTTGCTTTCTTGGGGGAACACCAACAGCCAACTCCTGAATACGTATTTGCTACTTCCGACCGGGTAGACGAAGCCTTTGAGATTTCCCGCAGCGTGCGAAGCCAACGCTTCCTCTACATTCGTAATTACCTCCCTCACTTACCATTGATTCAACCTAATTTTTATACCGACCAGTCGGAAGTGATGGTGGAGCTCCGCCGGGTTTTGGCTGAAGGTGATTTAACCCCTGCCCAGCAACATATGTGGGCACCTACTCGTCCGGAGGAGGAACTGTATGATACCGAAGCTGATCCCTACCAGGTAAATAATCTAGCCGATGACCCGGAGTACGCAACGATACTAACCGAGATGCGCACTGCGCAGCAGCAGTGGGCTACCGAAACCCACGACTCAGGACTAATTCCCGAACCTATGATGCAGCGTCTGGCCGAAGGCCGTACTATCTACGAAATGGTGCGGGATACTAAAACCTTCCCTATTAAAGATATACTAGGGATTACGGATCTTTCTCTCCCTAATGAAAAACTAACCGCACAAATGGTAGCTGAACTGATGAAGAGTGAAAACCCAATTATCCGCTACTGGTCAGTGATTGGATTAGGAAGCGATGCGAACTTGGCTTCTTCGGTTCGGCCGGTACTACAAAAACATCTGAATGACCCGTTTCCTTCGGTGCAAATTAAAGCGGCTGAGCTACTTTGCCAATCCGGTGAGTGTGACGATGCTCTTCCATTACTTATAGATAAATTGGACAGCGAAGGGGCAACTATGCTGATGGCGGCTCGGGCTATCCAACAAATGGGAGAAGCAGCCAAACCAGTACTCTCGGAAGCGCAAGAAAAGCAGCAGCGCCTGTGTGAAATTGCGGAAGACCGTTCGCAGTACTACGAATTGTACGCCTGCTGGGCTTTGTCGGAATGGATGAAGCAGTACTGAACAGTAAATAATCGCTAAAATAAGCTTGGCGAAAGCGGGTTAGTCTATTAAATAACTGAATTTGTAGAAAATTGACCACCACTAGCGAGAAATATCCGTTAGCAAGATCAGTTAATACTCTGTTCAGTACCAATCCTAATCCCCATGAATAAACGTAAACTACTGGTCTTCGGACTATTTGTAGTACTGATTGCCGCCGGATTTATCGCTATGCAGCAATTCGCCGGTATGAAAGAACTACCTCCTGAGCGTCCTAAACGTGCTTCTACTAATTTTGTCCGGGTAGATGAAGTAACTTATGAAGAAATTGACACCGAAGTAGTAGAATACGGACGAATCACCTCCTCTCAACCGCTGGACTTGATTGCGGAAGTAGGCGGAAGATTGTTTGCGGGTCGGGTTCAACTCAAACCTGGAGTCAATTTCCGTAAGGGACAACTCATCTACCGGATTAACGATGCCGAAGCCCGGCTAAACTTGCAGGCACGCAAGAGTCAGTTTCTCAACTTGATCGCTTCCAGCCTGCCTGATCTTAAGATCGACTTTACCGAAGATTATCCCGCTTGGCAGGCTTACTTCGAAAGCATTGAGATAGACGAATCGTTAGAGCCGCTCCCTGAGGTGACTAGCAGTAAGGTAAAAACCTTCTTAGCCACCCAAAACATTCTGAGCGAATACTACAGCATAAAAAGTGGCGAAGAGAATCTCCGAAAATACTATCAATACGCACCTTACGATGGCAGTATTGTCAACGTAAATCTGGAAACTGGCACCGTGGTAAACCCAGGGGCCAATATTGCCAACATCATCCGTACTGATCAGTTAGAGTTGGAAATTCCGGTAGACCCGGAAGAAATTCGCTGGGTAAACGAAGGAGCTGAAGTAGAAGTCTCTTCTGAAGACGGTTCCCAAACCTGGCCAGGACGTGTTATCCGTATTGCCGATTTCATTGATCCAACTACCCAGTCTATCAATGTCTATGTAGGAGTAGAGGCGGAGACCAATAGCGGTTTGTACGACGGGCAATATCTACGCGCTACTATTCCCGGCTCGCGCCTGGAACAGGCCATGCAAATTCCCCGGCGAGTACTTATTAACCAGGATCAGGTATACGTAGTGAAGGACGGAGTACTACAGTCGCGCCGGGTTAATATTGAGAAAATTACCCAGGATCAGGTTTTGATTAGTCCGGTAGCGGGCAGCGGCCTAAATGCGGGAGATAGTTTAGTAGTGGATTTACCCGCCAATGCCGTAGAGAATATGAAAGTTACTACCGAAGTAGGAGGTGGACGCCCTGGCGGGAACCGTCCTCGTAAAGCCGATAGCCAGTCTGATTCAGCTACTACCGAAAATCGCAGTGAGACATGAGAAAAATTGTAGAGTTCTTTGTGCGTTATCCCATCTGGGCAAACGCTATTTTAGTCATTATTATCATTTTTGGGGTACTAGGTTATCTTAGTATTAATAAATCCTTTTTCCCCGAATTGCCTCCCAATAAGATCGCGGTTAGGGTAACGTACCCGGGAGCTTCTCCAGAAGAAATGGAAGAGGGAGTTACAATCAAGGTAGAAGAATCTCTCAAAGGGATTACAGGTATTGAAGAAGTTACCTCTACGTCTTCGGAAAACTCAGCTACTATTAGTATTGAAACCCGCGACGATTACGATATCGATGAGGTACTGGCGGAAGTAAAAAACGCGGTAGACGGAATTCCCTCCTACCCGGTAGGAGCTGAACCTCCTATTGTAACCAAGGACCGGGGAGGGTTTAGCTCTAGTGCGGCATTCCTAACCCTGAAAGGCCCGGCTGACCTAAAGGCTCTTAAGCAGAAAGCCGAGCAGATTGAAGATGATATGCTCAACTCTGGAGAGATTTCGCAGGTAGATATCTTTGGATATCCTCCGCTCGAGATTTCTATTGAAGTGAACGAAGCTACTTTGCAACGCTACGATCTTACTTTTGCTCAGGTGGCCAATGCCGTTCGCTTCAATAACCGGGATATTTCAGGGGGTTCGATTAAGACCTTGGAAGAAGAAATTCGCATTCGGGCCAACTCACAGGAATATGCCCCCGAGGAAATTGGCCGGATTATCCTACGGGCCAACCCCGACGGAAGTAACTTATTGCTGAAGGATATTGCTAATATAAAATTCCAGTTTGCCGATACCCCTAATAAAAGCTACTCAAACGGCCAAGTAGCTACGTCCATAAGCGTACGTAAGCTACCGGAGGAAGACTTGCAGGAAATCTCGGCATTTATAGGAGACTATCTGGAAAAATTCAATGCTGAAAACGATAACTTTGAACTAGTTGCCAGCTTTGATTTCAACACCCTACTTCAGCAACGGATCAGTCTGCTAACCAACAATGGTCTGGTGGGGCTAACCTTGGTGCTGGTAGCCTTAGGTTTATTCCTGAGTTTGCGGCTTTCGTTCTGGGTAGCCATTGGTATCCCTATTTCGTTTCTGGGCATGTTCATCGTCGGCAGCCTGGCGGGCATCACCATTAACATGCTTTCACTCTTCGGAATGATACTAGTAATTGGTATATTAGTAGATGATGGTATTGTGATCGCTGAAAATATTTACACCCACCGCGAAATGGGAAAAAGCCCGATAAAAGCAGCGGTGGACGGGACAATGGAAGTGCTGCCGGCGGTATTCACTTCGGTAACTACTACGATCATTGCCTTTATTCCACTTATGTTACTAGACAACCAGGGGTTTACCACCGAAATGTCTATTGTAGTAATTGCCTGTCTGGCCTTCTCATTGGTAGAAGCTTTCTTCGTACTACCTTCTCACCTGGCCACGGGTAAAGCCGAAGATGCTGACCATAAGCCTAAAAAGGATCGTATTCGGGGTGGATTGGATAAAGGAATTAAGTACCTGCGCGACAATATATACGGTGGGGTGCTTCGGCTACTGATCCAGTGGCGCTGGGTTTCATTTGCTATTCCTCTCTTCATTATCATGGTCGTGTGGGGCATGATACAAGGGGGCTTAATCAAGTATACTATTTTTCCATCGATTCCCTTCGACGATTTTGAGGTATCTCTGGTGCTGAACCCCGGTACCCGGGAAAATATCACCGAAGACTACATGCGCCGGTTTGAGGCTGCTGTTTGGGAAGTAAACGAGGAAATTAAGCAAGACCGAAACGATGAGCAGTCGCTGATTGAAACTGTTAGCCTAAACATTGGTAGTAGTGGTGGTCGTGGAGGAGTAGAGCGAGGAGGCCATACCGGATACCTACGGGTAGATTTAGCTAACCTGGAGCGGGTAGAGGATATCTCTAGCTTTGAGATTGCCAACCGAGTGCGGCAGAAGATTGGCGCCGTACCTGAAGCACAAAAGTTTAGTGTGGGTGGGCAGAACCGCTTCGGAACGCCATTTTCATTAGCCCTGCTTGGCAACAATCTGGAAGATCTGATGGCGGCCAAAGAGCAGGCCAAGGCCGAAATTATGGCACTGGCATCGCTCAAAGACATCAAAGATAATACCGCTACTGGGCAGCGGGAAATCCAACTGGAGTTACGTCCGCAGGCCTATTTCTTAGGTTTTTCGCAGCAAGATATTACCAATCAAATCCGGCAGGCATTCTTTGGTGAGGAAGCGCAGCGGCTGATTATTGGTACTGACGAAGTGCGAGTGTGGGTACGTTACCCGGAAGAAGACCGCCTGACTATTTCGCAGATGGAAGCGATGCGGATTAAAGACGGGCAGGGAAATGAGTATCCGTTACGAGAACTGGCCGACTACAACATCGAGCGGGGTGTGATGAATATCAACCACTTCAACGGCAAGCGCGAAGTGCGGCTCGAGGCTGACTTAGTTGACCCCTACGAGCCAGTGCCGCCCATTATTGAGAAGGTGCAGACCGAAATTCTTCCCCCTATTTTAGCGAAGTACCCCAGCGTGACCTATTCATTTGAGGGGCAGTCGCGGCGGTCGGCCCGTACCTTTGATTCCTTCGTTAAGGTATTTCCCACGGCCTTAATTATGATGATACTGGTGATCACTCTTTCGTTCCGTTCGCTTTATCAGGCCATTCTAATCTTACTGCTCATTCCGTTAGGATTAGTTTGTGCGGCTATCGGCCACGGTATTCATGATCAGCCTATTTCCACGCTCAGTATGTACGGTATGATTGCTCTTTCGGGAGTAATTATCAACGATGCGGTGGTGATGCTGGATAAGTACAATCAGAACCTACGGGAAGGTATGCGGGTAGAAGAAGCGGCATTTGGGGCGGGTATTGCTCGTTTCCGGGCTATTTTGCTTACGTCTATCACTACGGTAGTAGGGTTGTTTCCGCTGATTCTGGAAAAGAGCTTTCAAGCGCAGTTCCTGATTCCGATGGCCATTTCGGTAGCCTACGGGGTAATGCTAGGTACACTGATGATTCTGCTGTTCTTCCCGGTAATCATTTTGATTTTCAACGATGTTAAGTTGTACATCAACAAAGGTATTGGTAGGATAAAACATTTTATGAATCCGAATGAACCCTACCACTCGCCCGACCACGAAGATGTAGAACCAGCTATTCGCGAACAACGCCGACTACAACAAGCATAAATGAAATATAGGATGTGGGAGAGAGTGAGTACTCTCTTACATCCCCTCTTTTAATCCTGACTTCCTACCCTTCATGAAATATTTATTTTTTACTTTGGCCGGCTTAGTAATGACTTGCTTCGCTAATGCCCAGGAGCAAGAAGACCTATCGCTCTCCCAAGCTATCCAGATTGGATTGGAGAATAACTTTGATATTCAGATTGAAGAACTGAACATTGAAGTCGCAGCTAATAATAACAACTGGGGAGCTGCCGGACGATGGCCAACCATTAGCTTTAGCCTAGCACAGAACAATAATTTCCGGGATGTAGACAACCCTGCCAGTTTCTTGCAGGGGCTGACTATTTCTAATGATATTACGCCCTCTATTAATGTAAACTGGATTCTGTTTGACGGCTTCAGCGTCAGTATTCGTCGTGATCAGCTACAGAAACTAGAGAATCTCACGCGAGGCAACGCGATAGTGGTGATTGAAAATGCAGTGCAAGGGATCATAAATCAGTACTACATCGTGCAGTTGGAGCAGGAGCGACTGGATGTGTTAGCATCTACCTTCAACCTGTCTAAAGACCGCTACGAGTATATAAAGCTAAAAGGTGAGCTAGGTAGTGCGGTAACTTTTGATATTCTGCAGCAGAAAAACCTGTTTCTAACTGATTCTACCAAATTGGTAAACCAGGAAATCACCTTTGTAAACGCCCGGCGAACCCTGAATCTACTAATGGGAAAAGATGTAACGCTCACTTACAATCTTACCGATAACCTGGAAGTAGAGCCACTCAATTTTGAGTTGGAGGAACTGTACGATCGGATGATCGCCAGCAATAGCAATTTGCAGAACCAATACCTGAACTTAGAAATTGCCCGTTTAGATACCCGACTGGCAAAAACTGAGCTTTATCCTCAACTCAGTTTTACGGCCGGTGCTGGCTATACCTGGCAACGACAGGATATTTCCAATGCTGAGTTCGCTTTTCCTGACCCTGATCGCGAGGAGGTGGTGAATGCTAGAACGCTGAGCTATGCTGCTGGGTTTACCTTAAACTACTTATTGTTTGACGGAGGACGCGTGCGTCAGACAATTGAAAATGCCTACACTCAGGAACGTATCAGCCAAGTACAGATTGACCAACAAAAGATTACGCTGCGTAATAACCTGCTAGCCACCTTTGATCTTTATAATGTCCGGAAAAAACTACTGTCCATTTCCGAAGAAAATGTTGAGACCGCCCAACTCAACCTAGATTTGGCCGAGGAACGTTTCCGCAACGGAACCATCAACTCCTTTAATTACCGTGACCTTCAGGTAAGTTATCTCACCACGGCCCTTACCAATATTCAGGCTAAGTATAATCTGATTGAGTCGGAAACCGAACTACTACGTCTCACCGGAGGTATTCTGAGTGAGTACGAAACGATCAACTAAGCCAGCTTCTGAAGCTTGTTGCGAGCTTGGTTGATCTGAAAAACGTATTATTTTTGGAAGAAATACGTGACCACCGAATGATCAACCGACTAAAAACCGTTTATCGTCAAAGAATCAAGCTGGCCATTGACTGGAAGTCTAAGCTCATTGATTTTCTAATTGTAATTCTAGGGATTAGTCTAGCTTTCCAACTAAATAGCTGGAATGAGACCCGGAAGACCAACCAGCGGCTGAAGAACTACCTGGAAAGCTTTCGGTTGGAAACCCAAGAAAATATTGAAAATTTACAGCAAGTATTAGCGGCAGCCATCTCACAGAGAGAGGTGGCAGATACTATAAAAGCCCTCGTCACCACCAAGAGATTTTCTGATACTCGGCTGGGAACTACCTCACCAATAATGACTAATTTTGTGTTTTACCGCCCTCTCGCTACTACGATGGAGAACATAAAAGAGTCAGGTGACTTTGAATTAATTAGAGATTATACCCTTCGGAAAAAGTTGATCAATACCTACAAATTGCTGGAAAATACGGGAATTAATGAACGAGTTACTGAAGATTATATCCACGATTTTATTAATCCCTATTTCTTCAATAAAGTAAGGTTCAGCACTAACTACCCGATAGACCCGGCGGACTTCATCACTGATCATCGCTTCGAGAATATTGCTGTTGCCTACAGCAACCTAATGACTAATCAGATTATTGAATACGAGAGCGTACTAGAGAAATTATATAACCTCCAACAAAGTCTGGATAACACAGAATAGTAAAAATGGCGTAAATTTATTGCATTAATAACCTAGCAATTATGGATACTCTACTCTTATTCATTGGTGGTTTAGGCGGTTGGGAAGTCTTACTAGTTGTTATCTTCTTTCTATTAGGTACTGGGCTATGGCTCTACGCGCTTATTGATGTACTTCGCAGTCGGTTTCGCAACGATAGCGATAAAATCATCTGGGTGTTGGTAGTTATACTCTTACAGTTTCTTGGTGCTATTATCTATTTAGCGGTAGGAAAAAATCAGAAGGTGTAATAGAGAGAAAACTAAATTAATGCATAGCCTACTTCTTTTTATTGATACTTTCAATGTGGCCCAGTCGCTACTATTGCTGGCCGTGGTTCATATGAGTACTAATGTTTGGCTGGTTGCACTGTTCGATGTCAGTAGGAACCGGTTTCCGAATAACGAGAAGATCGCCTGGCGGCAGTTGATTGTTTACTTACCCTTACTAGGTGCCGTTATCTACTTACTGTTAGGGCGAAACCGTAAAATACTTTAGCGCATGCGCCGAACCTCTTCCGCTTCTACTAAAAATTTTCATCTGGGGCTACTAATTATTCGTGTTGGATTGGGGGCAACGTTCATTGGCCACGGTTTACCCAAACTACTGGGTGGACCAGAACGCTGGGCGAGGTTAGGTGGTAGTATGGAAAACTTAGGTATTACTTTTCTTCCTGCATTCTGGGGTTTTATGGCGAGCTTCGCCGAATGCGTAGGGGGGCTTTGTCTGATGCTGGGCATATTATGGGTGCCTGTACTGCTACTACTCATTTTCACTATGATTGTGGCCACCGTAAATCACATCAGCAATGGTGATAGTTTTAGTCGTATTTCTCACCCCTTGGAAGTAGGGATTGTCTTTATCGCTCTTTTGATTACCGGCCCCGGTAAGCATCGTATCAGCAAAAAATTGTAACCCGTGCGCATTTTACTTTTTCTTTTAGCAAGCTTAGGGCTGAAGGCCTGCGTCCAGTCCCCACCTTCCGAATTTGAAATTTTTGTCGAACAGCATCCAGAGCAGAGTTTCGATCTGCTTATCCAAGGAGGCGAAGTAATAGATGGATTAGGCGAAGAAGCGTATCCGGCTGATATATTGGTTAGCGCTGATAGTATTGTCTTTATCGGCTTAGTAGATACTACGCTGGTTAGTATCAGGCGAATTATTAATGCCGAAGAAAAAACCGTAACGCCCGGCTTCATTGATATGCACTCCCACGGTAATCCGCTGGAGACTCCTGATTTTCAGAATTTTCTAGCGATGGGAGCTACTACGATCTCACTGGGTAAAGATGGCTCCAGCCCCAATTACGAAGACCTGGGCGAATGGATGCAGCTAGTAGAAGATACCATACCGGGAGTAAACATTGCCATGTTTGTGGGGCACGGTACCCTGCGGATGCAGTCCGGTATCAATTACAGTCCCCGGCCTACCGAAGGGCAATTAGGCTTGATGGGTGATTTGCTACGGAAAAACCTGGATGCTGGTTGCTTTGGCATGACTACCGGACTGGAGTATATTCCGGGCTTTTATGCTCCGGCCTACGAGTTAGAATATCTGGCAGAGATTGTAGGTGAAGAAGGTAAGCTGATTACCAGTCACGTACGGAATGAAGATAATAACGAAGTAGAAACCTCTATCCAGGAGCTGCTAAAGCAAGGACAGTACTGTCTGGTGAACGTATCGCATATGAAGGTGGTGTATGGAAAGGGGAAAAACCGAGCCGAAGAGATTCTAAAGTTACTGGGTGAGGCCCGTCAGGCTGGAGTTCAGGTCACCGCTGATGTATATCCCTACACCGCCAGCTATACTGGTATCGGTATTTTATTTCCTGAGTGGGCCAAACCACCCAACAATTACGCCCGGGTAGTCGCCACCCGACGGGCGGAGCTAGAAGAATTTCTTCGAGATAAGGTTAATTCGCGGAACGGTCCCGAAGCAACGCTCTTGGGCACCGCGCCCTACGCCGGAAAAACATTGGCTCAACTAGCCGAAGAAATGAATAAACCCTTTGAAGATATTCTGATCGACGACATAAAGCCGGGTGGAGCTTCCGGAGCCTACTTCGTCATGAATGATACTCTGCAATCCCGCTTTATAGCCGACCCTTGGGTGATGATCAGCTCCGATGGTAGCCCCACCTCCCGCCACCCCCGAGGGCATGGTACCTTTGCCCGGATTGTTGAGAAATTCGTTGTGCAGGATAGCATACTTACTCTTACCGAAGCGGTACGAAAGATGACATCGCTACCTGCCCAAACGATGGGAATTATCGACCGGGGCATGCTGGCTGTGGGAAAGAAAGCCGATATTCTGGTATTTGATCCCCAGCAGGTGCACGAAACTGCCACTTACGAAAATCCCTTTCAGTTGGCCGAAGGGATGGACTACGTGATCGTAAACGGTGAAATCAGTCTGGAAAACGGAGAGTTTAGTACGCAGCGCTACGGACAGATGCTACGAAAGCAGTGATTGATGATGAATGATTACTGAACGCTTCCCAATTCTCCTCCATATTGAGCCGAACCGGGATCATCTGAGAATTTTTCAGCCAGTTGGTGAAAGTCAGCTCCTTTCAGTAAGCGTTTCCGTAGTTTTTGCGCCTGCTTTAGCGCTTTTTTCTCGTCCTTGGCCGAAGCAGTTTCATTTGTTTGCGCTAGTATTTCTGCACCAGCCAACAAAAATATCGATAGAGTAATTACCATTCTCATGGTAGGGTAAGATAGCAAACGCTGGCTGAAAATGCGAATGGGTAATTATTGCTGCTTATTGGCCCTAACTTGAAACTCACCCGGGGATAATTGTTTTTTCCGCTTAAACAGTCGATTGAAGTAAGAGCGGCTCTCGAAACCGCACTCCAAATAGACCTCCTTAATTTTTCGGTGTGGATCTTTTAGCATACTGGCGGCCCACTTAATCCGTTCGTCGTTGATGAAATCGTTAGGAGAAATACCAACTTCATTCTTGAATACTCGGTAAAAGTGTGATTTGCTCATGCAGGCCTTTTCGCTCAGCGTATCAATACTTAGCGGTTCGCCTAAGTGGTTCCGAATATACTGTATAACATAAGCTAATCGGTTATTACCAGATGAGCCATCTGAAAACTCAAGGTAGGTTTTCTTGGTATTCGCTTGCAGAATTCGCATAATCAGCTCTTGAAGCATATTATTGACGAAGAAGTCCTTAGCTGGGTGGTTCTCAGCAAATAGAAAGATCAACCTTTGCAAAATCTGATAGATACCCGCATCGTTGGTGAAATGAAAATTATAGTCCATCAGATTCCACTCTTGATCATCGGCCTTGGGCATCGTTTCGTTCATCAGGGTAATAATTTCTCGCACTCTTTCCTCCGCAATAGCAATCGCTAGGCACTGGGTAGGATCGCCTTTCTGAGCTTCGGGAAAATCGATCTGCATAAGTTCATTAGCCGGCAAAATGAGAGATTCGCCTGGCAAAAAATCAAAGGATTGTTCGTCGCGCAGGTGCATAATTTTTTTCCCCCGCAGCATACTGGCTATTACCGGATGATCAAACTGCAGTTGTACCCGCTCGGCTTGCTGTTGGGTCTCAAATATGTGCATTGCGGCTTGTCCTACGGTATAGGTAGTTTGGTTTTCTACCAGAGCTTCCAGCTTCCTTTCCTCAAAAAACCGATCAGGTAATCGCATAAGTGTACCAGGTAATTGTTAATGACTATTAAAAATAGTACTATATTTTTGTTAAATATGTAATGTGTTCAGATGAATCAATCTACAAATTACTAAAATATTAGTATTAATAGAATCGGTCACGTAAATGATAGAATTCGTCAGTGTTTTTACCTCTCAACTCTTTAACTTGAGTATCCGATAAAAAAATTTCGGTTTGTCAAATTTAAATTAGTAACCTAAACCCTCACAACTATGAGCGACGTTCTCACCACTACCAGTAGTCAGGTAGAAAAACCTAAATTCAAAGACCAGTACGACAATTACATTGGCGGAAAATGGACACCCCCAGTGAAAGGTCAGTACTTTGATAACACTTCGCCGGTAGACGGTACCAGTTTTACCCGCATTCCTCGCTCTACTGCCGAGGATATTGATGCCGCTATCGATGCTGCCTGGGCTGCTGCTCCCGCCTGGAATACTTCCTCGGCCACTGAGCGTAGTAATATACTGCTTAAGATTGCTGACGTGATGGAGCAAAACCTGGAAGACCTGGCCCGGGCCGAAACCTGGGACAATGGAAAAGCACTACGGGAAACTCGCGCGGCTGACCTGCCACTAGCCGTTGACCATTTTCGCTACTTTGCTGGAGTTATCCGGGCCGAAGAAGGGTCTGTGAGTGAATTGGACGCTAACACCGTTTGCGTTAATGTCCCGGAACCACTCGGAGTGGTTGGCCAGATTATTCCTTGGAACTTCCCAATTCTGATGGCAACCTGGAAATTAGCTCCCGCATTAGCTGCCGGAAACTGCGTGGTGCTAAAGCCCGCTGAGCAGACTCCAGTTGGCATCTTAATTTTGATGGAGCTGATTGAGGACCTTCTACCTGCCGGAGTTCTAAATATTGTCAACGGTTTCGGCGACGAAGCTGGTAGACCCCTAGCATCTAGTCATCGAGTAAACAAAGTAGCCTTTACTGGCGAGACTACTACCGGCCAACTGATTATGCAGTATGCTTCCAAAAACATCACTCCGGTTACATTAGAGTTGGGTGGAAAGTCGCCTAACATTTTCTTCGAGAATGTAATGGATGCCGACGATGAATTCTTTGATAAATGTCTGGAAGGAGCGGTCATGTTTGCGCTCAACCAGGGTGAAGTATGTACTTGCCCGTCCCGCTTATTAGTGCAGGAAAGCATTTACGACAAATTCATTGAACGGGTAATTGAGCGTACGGAAGCTATTCAACTGGGCCATCCGCTCGACGCCAACACCATGATGGGGGCGCAGGCTTCTAACGACCAGTACGAGAAAATCCTGAACTACATCAAAATTGGTAAGGAAGAAGGCTGCGAAGTGCTTACCGGAGGTGAGGCAGCGTACAACGAAGGCTTAGAAGGTGGTTACTACATTAAGCCCACGATCCTGAAGGGTAATAATAAAATGAGAGTATTTCAGGAGGAAATCTTCGGACCAGTGGTATGTGTAACCACTTTTAAAGATGAGGCTGAAGCCATTGAAATTGCTAACGATACGAATTATGGCTTGGGAGCTGGAATCTGGAAGCGATATATGAAACAAGCATATCAGATTTCTAGAGCGATTAAGGCCGGACGGGTTTGGGTTAATAATTACCATAACTATCCTGCCCACGCGCCATTCGGAGGGTATAAGAAGTCAGGAATTGGCCGGGAAAACCACAAGATGATGCTAAGTCATTATCGCCAGACCAAAAACATGCTGATTTCTTACGACAAGAAAGCCATGGGCTTCTTCTAAATAAATTGACAGTATAAGGTTCAAGGTCAAGGATTTTGTACATCCTTCGCCTTAACCTTGTACTGTAAACTATACTTCTATGACTGAACGCGTAACCGTTACTGAAAAAGCCCAAGAGATTATTGATCAACTGCGAGAGGAACATGGTCCGTTGATGTTTCACCAGAGTGGTGGCTGCTGCGATGGTTCATCGCCCATGTGCTTTCCCAAAGGCGAATTAATGCTAAACGAGACTGACATTTGGCTAGGAGAGATCCACAGCTGCAATTTTTACATGTCGAGCGACCAATTTGAGTACTGGAAACACACTCAGCTGACGGTAGACGTGGTGGAAGGTCGTGGAGCTAGTTTCTCGCTAGAAATACCCCTTGGTCTTCGATTTGTTATTAAGTCTCGTTTGTTCACCGAAGCAGAGCAAAACAACCTTACGCCGATCCATTCCGGAGCCGAATAACAGTTTCGCTCTGCTTATAATCACAGTCATATCTCAGCAAACAAATTGTTGAGCGACTCCATCAAGGTAGGGTGAGCGATAGCCATATCTCGAATCTGCTGAGCAGTTACCCCACCCATCATCGCCAGAAGTAAAGCCGAAGCAATTTCTCCGCCCTCCATGCCGAGAATAGATGCTCCCAGAATGGCGCCGGTTTTCTTGTCTATCAGTGCTTTCATAAACCCTTGGGTGTGGCTGGTTTCGTAAGCTCGCGCTACGCTTTCCATAGGCATCTTGGCTACTTGGTACGCAATATTCTGATCTTTGGCCTGCTGCTCATTCAAGCCTACCCGTCCTAACTGCGGGTCAGTAAAAACCGTGTAAGTCAGAATTCGGTCATCGGTCGACACGTTTCCGTCTTCAAATAAATTCTTTTTCAGAACTACGTAGTCGTTGTAGCTGACGTGTGTGAACTGCGGGCCACCCTTCACATCACCAATAGCGTAGATTCCTTCGACTGAAGTTTCCAGTCGCTCGTTAACTTGCACGTATCCCTTATCGTCGGTTTCCACACCAGTTTTCTTTAAATCTAGGTCATCCGTATTGGGCACTCGTCCTACAGCCAGTAGCACGTGCGAGCAGCGAATATCTTCAGATAGTCCGCCGCCTTCTCCCGATAGAATTACTTCATCGCCTTCCCGCTTAATGTTGTTGATCTTACAATTAGTGATGATATTCAGTCCCTCTCCTTCCAGGATTTTCAGCATCTCCTCCGATATGTCTTCATCCTCAATATCCAGAATGCGCTCGCCGCTGTGAAAGACTGTTACCTTACTACCGAACCGATGGAACATTTGCCCAAACTCCAGTCCGATGTAGCCTCCCCCAATCACCAGTAGGTGGGAAGGTACTCCATCTAGCTCCATGATAGTACGGTTGTCGTACCATTCAATCTGATCAAGCCCGTCGATGGGTGGCACCAGCGTGCGGGCTCCGGTATTGATAAAAATTTTATCGGCTTTAAGCAGGCGTTCTCCTCCGTCGTTCAGCACTACGATAATAGTTTTCTTATCGGTAAAACGGGCTTTACCTTCAATCAGATCGAGATGATTAGTGCCGGTGAGGCTTTCGTACTGTCCCTCACGGAACGAGTTTACTACGTCGTTTTTACGGGCGATGACTTCTTTTAGATCGACACTTACATCGCTAATATGAACACCGTACTCTTTGGCTCGTCGGGCCTCGAGAGCTGATTTAGCGGAGGCCACCATGGTTTTGGTTGGGGTACAACCAGTATTTATGCAAGTGCCGCCTATGTGTTTTTCCTCGATCAAAGCGGTTTGCATTTCCTTTTCGGCCAGGTACTTGGCCATGGGAATACCACCTTGGCCTGACCCGATAACAATGGCATCGTACTGTTCAATTTGGGGCATAGGCTAGATAGTTACAGATAAAAAAATCAATCCATCAACATAACTTGCTCGCTACTCAATATGTTGAGCTGATTAGCTGCTAACCAAGACAAGAAAAAGGGGTGTTGATGCAGTAGAAGTAGGAAAAAATAGCAAGAGAATAAATAAACTTAAAGTGCCCGTAGGTTGCTGCGGGCTTTTTCGTGGGCTCGACTCTTTCGCTTGGCCTCCTTTTTTACCTGCTTATAGTACTGTTTTGCTAAAGTCGGATTATTCTGCTGCTCAGCGATCTCACCCAGGTACAGCATGGAATAATGATAGTAGCCTGACTCAGTAGCATCGATCGCTCGGGCATAGTCAATCGCTTTTTGGTAATGAGTTTCGGCCTCGGTCAGGTCGCCGCGCATCTGGTAAATTTGTCCTAGGAAGAAAGCAGCGTAGCGACCACTGGTAGCTTCGTAGCCAGTTTTAGTACTATCTATATTTGTCAGTATTTCCAGCGATTCCCGTTCCGCATCGCGGTGTTTGCCCCGGCTGTAGAGCTGTCGGGCGTAGTATCGATGGAAGTACGGATTGTCGGGAAATGTTTGGTGAAGATATTCTGAAATCCGAAAAGCTTCGCGCGGGTCGTTTTGCTCTTCGGATAAAATACGCATCAGGAAGTACTGCGCCTCAGTGCGGGTATAGAAAGCATTATTCGCTACCGACTTCAATTGCTTTATTCCCAACTCTTTATCTCCGTCAGGAAAGAATACCATGAGCGGGCGTAAAATAGCGTAGTTATCTTTAATCCACTCGGCGTAGTAATTATAGAGAGCATCACCGAACAAAAGCTCCGGGCTGAATTCTTCTTTTCCTTTACATATTTCTAAGTACTTGAGCGAGAGTCGTCCATCGCCTGCCGCTTTGGCAAAATCGCGCCGCTCGGAGTGTAAGCGCCCTTTAAAGGCGTAGGCAGCCGCCAGAAAGAAAGCGGCTTCAGGATCTTCTTCATCTTCGTCAAACATGCGCTCAGCGTGGGTGATGGCAGTATCCATGTAAGCCAGGCAGCGGTCGTCGTATTTGGTTTCCTGCGGATTGGGTACAATCTTCCACCACTCGCTTAGTCCTAACAGAAAATACGGTAGAGGGTGGTCTGGGTGAGCCTGTTTAATCCAGCGAAACTGGCGTTCGGCCTTGGCAAACTTAAAGTTGTACATATCGTTCACCGCTTGCGTCGCCTCAATCTGCATATTCATATCCAGCAACAGTGGCTTCTTTTGTAATCCAATTTCCGGATCCTGCGCCTGCCCATAACCCACTGGTCCACTGCTAAGGCCTAGCACCCAAAATCCGAACAAAAGAAAACGAAATAAATTCATAGGCGTAGTTATTCTCAATCTACTAACAAAAGTTGTTAGTAAATATTTCATTTACGCTTAATTTTCTAACCGGGATGTACGGTTAGGTAAATTTTTCCGCTAAAGAATTGTTTACAAAAACGATAATCGTCCATCAGCGTAAATCGCTCTAAGGGCTTTCTTTTATTGAAATTATATCCTTAAATTTGCAGACTT
Organism: uncultured Flammeovirgaceae bacterium; assembly: GCA_937884755.1. GTDB lineage: Bacteria > Bacteroidota > Bacteroidia > Cytophagales > Cyclobacteriaceae > Tunicatimonas. Next base: position 7,774 of record CAKZYJ010000057.1, on the reverse strand, counting down.
AATGAAAAAGGGGGTAACAATGGATGATTTTACACAGTTAGATATTGATATTTACACATTATCAAACAAGGTTTATACGTATCAATACCAGCTAGGTGAGCCTTTCTTTCAGCTATTTGATAATAGCCCGGTAGAGAGAGGAAACCTTAACGTAGAGGTCGAGCTAGACAAACAACCTACCTTGATCACGGTGAAATTTCAGATTGATGGTACGGTTCAGTTAGAATGTGACCGTAGTTTGGAACTCTTTGATTATCCGTTAAGTATTGATAAGGCGGTTATTTATCAGTACGGTGAGGAAGAAGAGGAGATTACTGAAGATATATACACAATCACAACAGGAACCCAGCTGATTAATATAGCCCAATTGCTTTACGAACTGATTGGAGTATCCATACCTATGAAACGATTGCATCCGTCGCTGGCCGATAAAGATGATCCCTGGTCAGAGGGTGAAATTGTATTTAGCTCGCAACAGAAAGGAAACAACGTTGATGCTACTGAGGAAGTAGATCCCCGGTGGCAAGCTTTGAAAAATATTAAGAATAAATAAGCATTTGTAAAACCAATAAACGCTATGGCGCATCCGAAACGCAAAATATCGAAGTCAAGAAGAGATAAACGTAGAACTCATCTGAAATCTACTCCCCGAAACATCGCGATTGATCCAACTACGGGTGAACCTCATTTGTTTCACCGAGCCCATTGGTACGAGGGAAAGCTATATTACCGGGGTAAAGTAGTAATGGAGCAGGAAGACGTAGCGTAATTTATGAGAATTGCGCTAGATGCCATGGGCGGCGATTTTGCTCCTGACAATTGCGTTGAAGGGGCTTCGCTAGCGGCTCATGAGTTTTCTGAAGATGATCGCTTAGTTCTGGTAGGGCAAAAGGAGGTAATAGAGAGCCGTTTGGCTCAGTATGACTTTCCCTCCGCTATTATAGAGATCGTTCATGCCGAAGAAGTGATCGGTATGCACGAGCATCCCACCAAGGCATTCAATCAAAAGCAGCATTCCAGCATTGGTATTGGCTTTCACTTGCTGAAGGAAGAAAAAGTAGATGCCTTTTGCAGTGCGGGCAACACCGGAGCTATGTCGGTGGGTGCTATGTTTTCGGTAAAGCCCTGCGAGGGGGTCATCCGTCCGGGTCTGGTTGGCTTTGCTCCCCGTGAGGACGGAAGCTACGGAGTACTAATTGACGTAGGAGCTAACGCTGACGTAAAACCCGAAATTCTCGTACAGTTTGGGGAGATTGGGTCACTGTACGCCCAACACGTCTTTGGTGTTGAACGCCCGAAGGTAGGCTTACTGAATATTGGTGAAGAGGAGCAGAAAGGTACTGTTACCGCTCAAGCCGCCTATCAACTATTTAAGGAGCAAGACCGAGTAAATTTTATCGGCAATATTGAGGGACGGGATATTTTTACTAATAAGTCCGATGTGATGGTCTGCAATGGCTATACCGGAAACATCATTCTCAAAATGGCCGAATCGGTCTATGATCTACTGAAGCGCCGCAACTACCACGACCCGTTTTTTGATCACTTAAACTACGAAGCCATCGGCGGCAGTCCCATTCTGGGTATCAACGGAAACGTAGTAATTGGCCACGGATCTTCCAGTGCGTTGGCTATCAAAAATATGATTCTGCAGGCCTTCGGTATGGCCAAGTCAGACATACACCATAAAATTCAGGCAGCTTTTAAAAGCTAGCTTGCCTACTTAAATCAATAAGCATGAGTAAACGTAGAGCCGTAATTACGGGAGTTGGAGGATATGTTCCGGAAGATATCCTCTCAAACCAGGATATTGAGAAGATGGTAGACACCTCCGATGAGTGGATTGTAACCCGTACCGGCATCAAAGAACGCCGTATTTTGCGCGGAAAAGACCAAGGCACATCAGTTATGGGTACCGAAGCCACCAGAAATGTGTTGCAAAAGACCAATACCAATCCCGAGGATATAGAGTTGGTTATTTGCGCTACCACTACCCCCGACATGATTTTTCCGGCTACCGCCAATCTGATTGCCGAACAGATTGGAGCGGTAAATTCATTTGGTTATGATCTGCAAGCTGCCTGCTCCGGATTTTTGTATGCGCTCACTACAGGTGCCAAGTTTATTGAATCTGGTACCTACCAGAAGGTACTGGTGGTGGGAGCGGATAAGATGTCTTCAATCATCAATTACGAAGATCGGACTACCTGCATCATTTTTGGTGATGGTGCTGGAGCGGTACTTTTAGAGCCTACTGAAGAACCTTTGGGAGTTATAGATTCAGTTCTGCGTTCGGATGGTTCAGGAGCACCCCATTTACATCTGAAAGCAGGAGGTAGCCGTCGGCCGGCAACTATCGAAACGGTAATGGCTAAGGAACACTTTGTGTACCAGGAGGGTGCCGCGGTGTTTAAGTATGATGTAATGCATATGGCTGACGTATCTGCTCAGATTATGGAGCGTAATAACCTGACTGGCGAAGAAGTAGCCTGGCTGGTGCCTCACCAGGCCAATAAGCGGATTATAGATGCTACGGCTAACCGCATGGGATTGGACCAGGATCGAGTGATGTACACTATCCATAAATATGGAAATACTACTAGCGCTACCATCCCACTGAACCTTTGGGAATATGAATCGCAATTGAAAAAGGGCGATAATCTGGTATTTGCTGCCTTTGGCGGCGGCTTCACCTGGGGGGCTACCTACGTGAAGTGGGGATACGACGGATAGATAGGCTAAATAAACTTTTTGGCTAGATTTGTATTTATCTAGTGACACTTAACCAATAACGACCTATGGCAACCACCGCAGATTTCCGCAATGGTCTCTGCATTGAGTACAACAACGATCTTTACACTATCGTTGAGTTTCAGCACGTAAAACCTGGAAAAGGACCCGCTTTCGTGCGGACCAAACTCAAAAGCATACGTACCGGCAAGGTATTAGAAAACACGTTTAATTCTGGAGTAAAAATTACCACTGCTCGCATTGAGCGGCGGCCCCACCAATATCTGTATAAAGACGATATGGGGTATCACTTCATGGATAGCAATAACTTTGAGCAAGTGGCTATTCAGGAGGAATTGATCGATGGCCCTGAGTTTTTATCGGACGGGCAGCAGGTAGATGTAATTGTTCATGATGAAACCGAAACCATACTAGGCTGCGAACTGCCGGCCTTTGTAGAACTTACAGTTACTTACACTGAGCCAGGCTTGAAGGGCGATACGGCCACTAACGCTACCAAACCGGCTGAACTGGAAACCGGTGCTACCATTCAGGTGCCCTTATTCATCAACCAAGACGAAAAAATTAAAGTAGATACACGTACAAAATCCTATTCCGAACGGGTAAAATAATCATTATGAAAGCCAGCGAAATTCGAAACCTACTAGACTTTATCGCCAACTCTGGACTGGATGAAGTAGAATTAGAGACGGATGATATTAAGCTGAAAATCAAAAAGAATAGCGCGCAGGAGATTCAGCAGAATATCATTCATTCTTCGAGCATGCCGAGCGATGCCACCGCACTGGTATCCCACACTCCGGCCGCCCCTGCGGTCCTAGCCCAGCCGACCCTCTCTGCGCCTGAGCAAAAAGAACAGGAGGCTCCTGTTGAGCCAGCAACTTCTACTAAAGACAAAAGCCAGTACATCACCATTAAGTCGCCAATGATCGGAACATTCTATCAGTCGCCTAACCCTGAGACGGGTCCGTTTGTGCAGGTAGGTGATAAAGTATCTAAAGGGCAAACTGTTTGTATCATTGAGGCCATGAAACTGTTTAATGAGATTGAATCCGAGCAATCCGGTACGGTGGTAGAAATACTAGTAGATGATTCTTCCCCAGTAGAATTCGACCAGCCATTATTTTTACTTGATCCAGCCTAGCTGCGCTAGTGTTAGGGTGTTTAAGTGTTATTGTCTATGGTGCTCAAGAATACCGAACGCTGAACTCAAAACACGAACACTGCGCGACGTTCACCCTAACACTATAACACCCTAGCACATTACCACTATTCCACATGATTAATAAAATTCTTATTGCTAACCGGGGTGAGATTGCCCTACGAGTTATTCGAAGCTGCCGCGAAATGGGGATCAATACGGTAGCTATTTATTCTACTGCCGACAAAGACAGTCTCCACGTGCGTTTTGCTGATGAAGCAGTATGTGTTGGACCGGCACCCAGTGGCTCCTCTTACCTGAATATCCCCAATATTATTGCTGCGGCAGAAATTACGAACGCTGATGCTATTCATCCGGGCTACGGGTTTTTATCGGAGAACGCTGAGTTTTCGCGGGTTTGCGATGAGTACGGGATTAAGTTCATTGGAGCCTCGCCGGATATGATTGCCAAAATGGGCGACAAGGCTACGGCCAAAGCCACCATGCAAGCTGCTAAGGTACCTACTATTCCCGGTTCCGATGGGCTGCTGGATAGTATTGAGCAGGGACTGAAAGTAGCCGAAGAGGTGGGGTATCCGATTATTCTGAAAGCTACTGCCGGTGGTGGTGGTAAAGGGATGCGGATTGTCTGGGATGAAAGTGAGTTTAAGAAAGCCTGGGACGATGCTCGCCGCGAATCGGGTGCGGCCTTTGGAAACGATGCGTTGTACTTAGAGAAGTTTGTGGAGGAGCCCCGCCATATTGAAATTCAGATAGTGGGCGACCAGCGAGGGCGAGCCTGCCATCTATCGGAACGGGATTGCTCTATCCAGCGGCGCCACCAGAAGTTACTAGAAGAAACTCCCTCTCCTTTCATGACTGACGAGTTACGGGAAGAAATGGGGAAAGCGGCCGTCCTTGGCGCTGAAGCTATTGGCTACGAAGGGGCCGGAACCATTGAGTTTTTGGTAGATAAGCACCGAAATTTTTACTTCATGGAGATGAATACCCGTATTCAGGTAGAACATCCCATCACTGAGGAGGTAACTAGCTTCGATCTAATAAAGGAGCAAATTAAGGTAGCTGCTGGAATTGAGTTATCGGGCAAGAACTATTATCCCATGCTGCACGCCATTGAGTGTCGTATCAACGCCGAAGATCCGGCCAATGGCTTCCGCCCCAGTCCAGGAAAAATCACAAACTTGCATATGCCCGGTGGACACGGAGTTCGGATTGATAGCCACATTTACGCAGGCTATACTATTCCGCCTAATTATGATTCTATGATTGCCAAAGTGATTGTAAGTGGGCAAACCCGTGAAGAAGCAATCACTAGGATGAAACGGGCACTAGGAGAATTTGTAATTGAAGGGATCAAAACTACTATTCCCTTCCACATTAAACTGATGGATGACCCGAACTTTTAGGAAGGAAACTTCACGACGGCCTTTATGAACACTTTCGATCTATCGGATATTAGTGAATACGAAGTTATTTAATGAAGAATGATGAATGAGTAGTAATGGATTCTTCATTACTCATCAAACATAGCCGAGGTAGGATAGGCGCTGGTAAATCTCCAGACAGACCCAGGCATCGGTAGCCGCATAGCGAAGTTGAGGCTCGGTAAGTTGCGGATTTTCCCAGTTGGAGGTTTGCTGCGCTTTAGAAACCCGAAAGCCCAGGAAAATAGCCGTAAGTTTACGCACCCCCGCGTGATCCACATCCAGTTGCTTAGCCGCATCGTTCAAATCAAGCACATTTTTGGGAAGAAAAGGTAGGTGGTGTTTAGCACAAAGTATTCGCAAATCCTTTAGGTCATCTTTGATACTAATCCCTACTTTTTTGACCATCGGGTCGGCAAAGAAATTAGTAAAAGTTGAACTAATACCAGTGTAGTTCAAACGGATGAGATACGTTTTATGGGGGACAGATACCTGAATGAGGGAAGTATCATAGCGCATACCCCGCTTGAAAGCCGGACGAGCCTCGGTATCAAATCCCACTACTTCGTGCTCCCGCAACTCATCAAACACAGTTTCCATTTTGTCTGAATCAGTTACCAGCACAATCTTTCCCTCGTACTTTCGCAACGGTAAATCGTTTATCTCTTCTTTCGTAATGTGCTTAGGAAATGTCATGAAGTAGCAACCTTTTGGTAAGCATCCGCTTTCTCCTCACCGGATTCGTAGCGGGCAATTTTGAAGTTTAAAAAACCGAAGAGAATAGTCATAATAGGACTCAGAATACAAAAAAACGCGAAGGGAGCGTACGTTAAGGTAGCTACTCCCAAAACCGCCGCCTGGGTGGCCCCACAAGTATTCCAGGGAATTAAAACAGAAGTTACCGTACCCGAATCTTCCAGGGTGCGGCTTAGCACGCGTGGTTTTAAGCCCCGGTCGCGGTAGGTTTGGGCAAACATGCGCCCCGGCACTACAATGGCCAGGTACTGGTCGGAAGCGGTAAGGTTGAAGAATATGGATGTACAAGCCGTAGAGGCAATCAGCGAACCGGTAGAGTGGGCGAACTGAATGATAGACTGCGTAATTCGTTTCAGCATACCGGCCGATTCCATCACTCCCCCGAAAATCATAGCGCAAATGATGAGCCAGATAGTGTTTAGCATACCCGCCATACCTCCGGTAGAAAGCAACTCATTCACCATTTCGTTATCAGTCGTGATGCTAATGTCGGTATACATAGCTTGCATTACCGCACTGTAGATTCCCATTAAACCGCTTTGTCCGCTCACCTGCGCAATAGCCCCTGGTTGGAAAATGATAGCGAATAACCCGCCCAATAACGTCCCCGCTAGCAACGCGGGAAGGGCTGGTACTTTCTTAATAATCATCCCGATAACTACTACCGGCACAATAAACAGCCAACCGTTGATATTGAACGCATTATCCAAGGCAACCAATACTTCCTGGTTTCCGCTATCCGTTGAAGTATTATCAGCGGTAAATCCGATAATCAGAAAGATAATCAGGGAAATGGTAACCGACGGAACGGTGGTGTAGGTCATATAGCGAATATGGGTAAACAGATCCGTTCCCGCCATCGCCGGAGCCAGATTGGTGGTATCCGAAAGCGGCGACATTTTATCGCCAAAGTACGCTCCTGAGATGATGGCTCCCCCAATTACCCCAGTGGATAAACCTAGTGCTGTTCCAATTCCCAGCAAAGCGATACCTACCGTGGCTACTGTTGACCAACTACTACCTGTAGCCAGTGAAACGATAGCACAGACTACGCAAGCCGCAAACAGAAAAATAGTGGGATTCAGAATCTGCAACCCGTAGTAGATCATAGCGGGTACAATACCGCTCAACATCCAGGTACCAGCCAGCGAGCCAATGAGCAGTAGAATTAGCATGGCTGACATAGCCGAACTAATGCTTTTCACAATACCGTCTTGCAGGCTAGTCCACTGAATACCCGTTCGCAACGCAATAAGTGCTGCTACCGCCGCCGATACGATTAGTGCAATTTGGTTTGGTCCGTAGGTAGAATCGCTGTCGTACACATAAACGTTTACTGCCAGTAATGGGAGTAAAAATAAGATCGGAATAATAGATTCGGTCAGGGTCGGCGCTCGTCTTGTATCAGAAGACATCAAACAACTTTTTGGTACAAACGCCTAAATTACTAAAAAGTGCGGAATCATTTTACAACCACTTGCTCAATCACCAATATGGACCGGACTAAACGAATCGTTTCGGATAAAAACATACTATTGGGTAAACCCACTATTAAAGGTCACCGTATGGTAAAATTTTAGAACGATTGGCCAACGAATAGACAGAAGATACCTTACTCGTCTCTTATCCAGTCATGGTCGGAAGATTTATTCTTCCGACTTTTTTATTTCTTGGGACCTCA
>CAKZYJ010000056.1 GCA_937884755.1 uncultured Flammeovirgaceae bacterium | reverse complement strand
CACCAACTGCGCCGACAATTGCAAGCCCGCTACGCTTCGTTGGAAGTACAGCCCTCGCAGTCTACCGATGAGGTAGAGGCACACTTTGAGGATGCGTTCATGGCGAAGCTACGCCAAGAGATTGAAGAAAATCTGGATAATAGTGATTTTGGGATTGCTGCCTTATGCACCGCCATGGGGATGAGCCGTTCGCAGTTGCATTTGAAGATCAAAGCCCTGACGGCTCGGTCTACCTCGCACTTCATTCGGGGTATCCGCTTGCAAAGAGCAAAAGCCTTGCTCGAACAATCCGACTTAAACGTTAGTGAGGTAGCCTATGAAGTGGGTTTTCAGGACCCTGCTTATTTTTCGCGCACCTTCACCCAAGAGTTCGGGGTTTCTCCGACCAGCTTCCTCAAAGCTAAAGTATAGATACGCAGAACAAGCCCTCTTATTTCTACTCCTTATTCTTAGTCGTTTCCGGCTTTTAAGACAATAGTCCACATTTTCAAGACAATAGTGCAGATTTCTACCGACGAATAGCGGCATCTTTACATCAAAACTAATCTGCTATTCATTCCTAGGAACAATAGCTACTTAGTGTCGCACATAATTAGGTAGAAGTTGTACAAGACCCGCCTAGGCGGGTCTTTGTATTGTATTTATTTGAGTAACTATTCTGAAGTAAACCTACCGTAGACTGCTGCTACTAATTAGACCAGAGTAGAGAGGTAACTAGTGTATGCTGCGCGACTTCCCTTCCTCTTTACTACACAATCTTAGATTTAACAAACAAACACTACACTCATGGTTTACACCGATGGAACTTACCTCATCGCGGACTCTGCCCGTGAACTAGAGCTTTTTGTAAAGCAGAATAAGCTGCCCCGTGAGCATCTGAACTCAGCCTCGTATTTTCCTTATTATCTAATCCCTAAAGATTACTTATACCGGGTAATAGAGAACGGTGGAAAGGTAATAAGTGCTAAGGAGCTTCGCGAAATTGGAATCCGAAAATACCGGGATCAACAAACCTGATGAAGTAGAGTTTATTAGGAGATTACTATATTGCCCACCCAATAAGAAACTGGCACCGACTACTTATATCTCCCATAAAACGTTAACCCAAGCATGATACCCCCCCAGGAAGCCACTGAAATTATCTTTAATCATCTCTTTACCTTTCCCGCTGAAACCATAGAGCTATCCCAAGCCCACGGCCGGGTGCTGCAAGAAGACGTTCAAGCGGACCGGGATTTTCCTCCCTTTGACCGGGTGACGATGGATGGTATCGCTTATGATTTTGACGACCTGAAGGGAGATCAACCCGAGCTTGTTATCGAGGATATGCAGTTGGCGGGTGAACCCAAGAAAACTTTAACGCAAGCAGGTCACTGCTTGGAGGCCATGACCGGAGCGGTACTGCCCGAAGGAACCAACACCGTTACGCCTTACGAGGATATTGACGTTCAGGAGCGAGACGGAAAAAAAGTGGCGGTTATTCAGAAGATGCCGGCTCAAAAAGGATTGAACGTGCACGATCAGGGGTTTGATCGCCAGAAGAGCGAGGTTCTAATAACCAAGGGAACACTGCTTAGCCCTTCCCAAATTGCGGTAGCTGCCTCGGTAGGTAAAGCACAAATTAAAGTAACTCAGGCCCCTAAAGCCACTATCGTTTCTACTGGCGACGAACTGGTCAAGGTAGACGAAGAACCCAAGCCTTACCAGATACGGCAATCGAACAACTATGCTATCCGAGCGGCTTTGGCCAACTTTCGTGTGTCGGCTGATTTCTTTCACTTACCCGATTCGCTGGAAAAAACCACCGCTGGTTTAGCAGATATTATGGAAAAGTACCCCATTGTTATTCTCAGCGGTGGGGTGTCTCGCGGAAAACGCGACTATGTGCCCGATGCCCTGGAGGCCTTAGGAGTACAGAAACTATTTCACCGGGTGAAGCAGCGACCAGCTAAGCCATTCTGGTTCGGAGTGAAGGAAAAGCAAAATGCGGTATTTGCGTTGCCGGGCAATCCGGTTTCCACCTTTTTGTGTTTTCATCGCTATCTACAACCCTGGCTAGAGAAGAGCTTAGGTCTGGCTGATAGACCTACCCAGTGGGCTACGCTCAATGATCACGTGAAGTTCGCACCAGAGCTTACCTACTTCTTACAGGTACTAGCCCATTCCGACAAAAGCGGCCAGTTTTCGGCTACTCCCATTGAAGGCCACGGCTCAGGTGACTTTGCTAATCTACTACGCTGCAATGGCTTTATAGAGCTTCCAGCTGACCGCTCGCACTTCCGGCAGGGCGAAGTATTTCCGTTTATTCCTTTTGTTCGTTGATATAAGGAATACCACGGATAATCCTCAGTTTACCTCTTCTATCAACTCAGCACCCTCCAGTATATACTGAAGCTGGTAGATATCGTAGGCATTGAGCACCAGCTTTCCTTTCACTTTAATGGGTGTATCGGTATATTCAATAGGTTCTTCCAGGTATACCTCCACTACTGTTTCAGGGCCGCCCACTCCGCAGAAAAAGCAAGCAGCTAAGGGTAAAGAGGATAGTATAAAGTGATCGGGCTGAAAGATGCCATCTAATCCCCCCACCGGGATAATGTAGCCCGGTACCGTCACCTCGGTGCCGTCCAAAGCCTGTATCTCATCCGAAAAAACGGGCATGTTCATTATACCGAATTCGTCCTCAGTGCTCTCGTACCTCACCTTGGCTAACGTCTTCCAGGTATTGTCGCTGGCGTATTTTGGCCCATCCTTCTGGGCAAATACAGAAGAGCTAGCGGTAACGAATAAAAACAAAGTAATAATTTTCATATCGTTATGTATCTAGGAATAATTCAGAGACAAGACTGGTTCAGCCTTATCTCCGTCATTCACTATTCTTCCTCTTCTCCTTCTTCTTCGGTGGATTCAGTCGAGGCTGCATCTGATCTAAGTGTAGGATACGCAATACCCAACTGCTCCAGGTAGTTATCGTACTTAGTTTCATCAAAATAATACTTTTCTAGCTCAGGGCGGAAGGTGGCCATAATCTCTTGGTTAAGTTCTATGGCTGGCATATCATCCGGGTTGAGCAATGGCTCGTACTCTACGTCTTTGGTCTGATCGTTTTTGTAGTAATCCCAGGCCTGGGTGATCAGTTCTGGCTTCAGAAATAAGTCAAGCAGCGTCATGGCTTCGGCTTTAGCTCCGACGGTAGCTCCTTTATGGGCAATGGGCGTAGCCATCGTAATAGCGTTTGACCAGTGGTGGCCTTGCAAACCGGGCATATTGGACGGGAAGCGCAGCTCGAGGGTCGGAACTGCCCAGGATATATCCGCTATATCATCTGACCCGCCGCCGAGGGAGAACTTCACCGGTTGCCCCAGCTCTTCCAGTTCGGTAGCCAGCCCTTCCGGGTCGGAGCCTACTTCTTTCTGTACCGCCTTCGCTAATTTCTGATCGTCTTCGGTCCACTCTGGTAAGCCCACCTTCTCAATATTGGTGTGCATTGTTTCGGCAATCACTTTATTGAAGTGTCCTGGCCAGGCACTACCCAGGTAGCGATAAGACATTTCGGTATCCGTCATCATGGCCGCTCCCTGGGCAATCTTGATCGCAATGTCGTACATCTTTTTAATGTCGGCGTAGGTACGGTCGCGAAGATAATACCATACCGAAGCTTTAGACGGCACTACGTTAGGCTGATCACCTCCATTGGTAATCACATAGTGGGAGCGCTGAGTAGGCTGCAAGTGCTCCCGCCGGAAATTCCACCCCACGTTCATGAGTTCTACTGCATCTAGTGAGCTTCTTCCCCGCCAGGGCGAGCCTGCTCCGTGAGCCGCTTCCCCCTCAAAAGTAAATTCTACGGAAATCATACCGTTGCCCCGCGGGCTACCGTATGAGGTTTCTAAGTTATCACCCACGTGAGTAAAGATGCAGGCATCCACATCGTCGAAGTAGCCATCCCGTACGAAGAAGGCTTTGGTGGCTACCTGCTCTTCGGCTACTCCTGGCCACAGCATCAGGGTACCTGGTATGCCTTCCCGTTCCATAATGTCCTTCACGGCCAGCACGGCGGTTACGTTCACTGCCTGACCTGAGTTGTGCCCTTCACCGTGCCCCGGAGCTCCTTCAATGATCGGGTCGTGGTAGGCTACGCCCGGTTTTTGCGATGCTTTAGGGATACAGTCCAGATCACTACCAATGGCAATCACTGGCTTACCCGAACCCCAGATGGCGGTCCAGGCAGTGGGCACGCCGGATATTTCCCGCTCAATGGTGAAACCATTCTCTTCCAGAATGCTGGTAATGTATTTTGAAGTTTCCACCTCCTGGAAGCCCAGCTCGCTGAAGCTAAATATCTTATCCACCATCACCTGGGTTAGCTTACTGTTTTCTTCTACCGCCGCCATTGCCTCTTCTTTCAGCTTTTCAATCTGTTTGGGCGACATTTTTTTCTGCGCTACGGCACTCAGACTGAACAGAAAAAATGTGATTAGCATAAATGGGGCAAAGAGCTTATACAGCGATAAGCGGAAGCTAAGAGGTAGGTTCATGGTTACTAGCGATTAGGAAATAAGTTGAAATATAGAAAATGATTTATTAAGTACGATGCCTATTAAAGCGTTGGATAACCAGATGTGTAGTTTATCAGATATATTCTAATTAAATTAACTATGCAAGTTATAAAGCTCTTCTTAGAATAGTAAATATCACTGGTAATAACTGAGAACTTTTGCAAAAGTAAATTCTGAGCTTTTACAAAAATACAGAATATTGAATCATATTGTTTCTAAACTTGGGGATTACGTGCATTCGGATAATTTGGAATGAGGCTCAATCAGATTTGCTAAACAGTACGCCTCGGTGTATTTACTAGTAGTTGATAGCCGAAAATCAGTATCTTTAACCCTTTCACTACCTACCTATTATAACATGCAGACCCGATTTATTCACAACGTATTTTTCTGGCTAAAGAACCCCGGTCAGTCCGACGAAGCAAAAGCTTTGGAAAATGGTATTCGTACGCTTCAGGAGGTACATACGGTGCAGGATTTTCATCTGGGCAAACCCGCACCTACCAACCGGCCGGTCATTGATAATACCTACTCCTACCACCTGATGCTGGTGTTTAGCAACCTGGAGGATCAGACCACCTACCAGGACGACCCTATCCACCTGAAGTTTGTTGACGACTGTGCCCACCTCTGGGAAAAAGTGCAGGTATACGATTCGGATGCTGGTTTGTTAAATAACTAAAAGCAGCTTGAAACGCAAACTTGCGATAGGGCTTCTGTCGGTCGTTACCCTGCTCGTCGGCATTACTATTTACTACCTTATTGTGATTATCAATGCCCGACAAAAAACTTCCGAATTGGTAAATACTATTTTGCAGTCAGACCAGATGAAGCTTGAGTTGGCTGATCTTACTGACCAGCAGCTAGACGCATTGCTAAAGGTGCAGGACCCGAACTTCTACCATCATAAAGGCTATGACTTTGAAACGCCGGGGACGGGAAAAACGTCGCTTAGCCAAGGACTGGTGAAGCTATACTACTTCGATAATTTTAAGGCGGGAATTGCCAAGATCAAACAAACGCTCATTGCCCGCTACGCCTTCGATGCACTAACACCCAAGGATACTATTCTGAAACTCTTCGTTAACAATGCCTACATGGGCCAGGGAGATAGCAGCTCCATTTACGGTTTTGAACCAGCGGCTCAGTATTACTTCGAGAAAAGCTTTGTAGAACTAAACTGGGATGAGTACTTATCGCTGATTGCCATGATCCGGGCTCCTAATGCCTTTCACTACCTTAATAAGCCGGATGCCAATCGTTTACGGGTCACTCGAATTAAGAAGATGTTGTCCGGAGAATACATCCCTCAAGATAATAGTGACCAATTCTACGATAGAGAGTAAACCATAACTTCTTTAAACGTTATTGGTCAGCTACCTCTTCGTTCACTTGCACTTCCCAGTTACGAATATCAGCTTCGTACTGCCGGTACAGATCTAGAAACACCGGTACGGCTCGGCTTACCAAACTGGAAGAGCCATTAGAGAGAATACAAATCCCGATTTTCTTCTTTCGATCCAGCGCAATAGCTGAGCGATATCCGTTAGCATAGCCGCCGTGAAAGGCTACCGTATCACCCGCCTGATGGATAATCCGCCAGCCTAGTCCGTAGTAAGCTCCTTCTAGTTCGTTCCAGTGGCGGAAGTAACGGTTTTCAATAGGAGTTTTAATCTGGGGAGTAAACACACTATCCAGTAGTTGTGGCGGAAGCACTTCCGGACGGTTACCTAACAATGCATTCAGCCACTGAGCCATATCCAGCGTGCTGGCGTTAATTCCTCCGGCCGAAGGCACGTTATAGTAATTTTCCGAAATTGGAATAGTCGCCCAGCCTTTTCGGGTGCGCACATGGGGTAGTGCTTTGTTGGAAGTCTCGATGATATCATCGTACCAGATAGACGCATTGCTCATTTGCAAAGGCTGAAAGATACGCTCTTGCATTAGCGTTTGATAAGAGGTTACCGTAGCTGCCTCCAACACCGGCTCTACAATGCCGTAGGCTACGTTTTGGTAACTGTACCAGCGCCCAACCTCTCCGATTAAATTTACCTTTGCTAGCAGCGCAATCATGTCATCCCGAAGTTTACCGGCTTCCACCAGATTGGTGTAGGCATGATAGGGCAAACCAGTCGTATGGGATAATACATGCTTAATAGTAACCTCCTGGGCCTGCTTGGGCGATACCAGCGAGAAGGAAGGTACGTAGTCTACCACCGAATCGTCCCACGATAGCAAACTATCAGCTACTAAAGTGCCGGCCAACACCGAAGCGAATCCCTTAGAGACTGAAGCCAACCGAAACACGGTATTAATGTCCACCTTATTTGATTCTACGGAATCAGGTTGCCTGATTGAGCGTGCACCGTAACCTTTAACCAAGATGGGAGTACTGTCCTTCACTACCGCAATTCCCGCTCCTGGTACCCGGCTAGCCTCAAACAACTGCTGCAAGGTATCTTCTAGTGCCGCTACAAACTGTTGCTCGTAGGGATTGTACTGTTTGATTGACTCCTGGGAGGTTAATTCCGGAGATTGCCAGATCGGCAGGAACGGAATGCCAACTAATAACAAACCCAGAAAATAGTATTTCCCAGCCCGCAAAAGGTGAATTTTAATTATTTGGGTTAGCTTAGTAAACTCCATGCAGCCTGCTTACTGAGGTAACTCTTCGTTGGGATTGTAGACGGCATTTAGCTGCTCAGCATTTTCTTCTACAGTGGTATCAAAGCCCGCCTCAGCCCTTCGCTGGTATACTTCCGCTGGATTCTCTATAGGCCATATGAAATATTCGTTACTTCCACCTTCTCCCTGTCGGCTACTGGCTTGCGTGCCGTATATTTGCTTTTTTCCTTCGTACATAAGTATCCGGTCTTCCATAAGCGCGGCCGAAGTTGTTTTAGCTTCTCCAGCCTCCGCAGCTTCCTTCAAAAGCGGCAAGTACTCACGCATAGTTTCTAAATCAGAATGTTGAACTACTAAAAAGACTGCCCCAGCAGCTTTACTGCCGATTTTGCTCTGGGGTAACCAACCATAGTCCGAAATAATTTGATTAACTAAGATCTGGTTTACCGAATCAATGGAGTTCATTCGGGCGATTAGCGAAGGAACTATGGAGTCCCCTTGCTGCATGTATTTCATCAGTTCTTCCCGAATACCTTGATCCTGATCATATACTTCTTCTAACACTGTCCGCAACGAGTCATACGGAATGTCTGAAGCATCCTGGGCGGATAGTGAGAAAGTGGTTATCGCATAGAATAGGGTTAATAGTTGTCGTCTAGTATTCATTACTATAATTAACTGAAAATGATGAATTTATATTGCCGGGTTAGCTGCTTTTAGGCCGGAAAGGTTTGATTACCGATTCATCACATTCCAGAAACGGGCCGCCGATCAGGTCAATGCAGTAGGGCACGGCCGGAAATACCGCATCCAGGCACTGCCGAATGGCGCGAGGCTTACCCGGTAAATTGATGATCAGGGTTTGGTTACGAATACCTGCTGTTTGCCGGGAGAGGATAGCGGTAGGCACATACTGTAAACTGGTTTGCCGCATCAATTCGCCGAACCCAGGCATCATTTTATAACAGACCGCCTCAGTAGCCTCCGGAGTTACATCACGGGGCGCCGGACCAGTACCACCCGAGGTAACAATCAGACAGCAGCCATCCTCGTCAGCCATCTTCTTCATGGTAGCTTCTAACTGATCCTGCTCGTCGGGAATAACGGCGTATACTTTTTCCCAGGATGACGTCAAATATTCGCCCATGGTCTCCACAATAGCCTTGCCCGGAATATCTTCGTAGATTCCTTTGCTGGCCCGATCGGAGACGTTGATGATTCCTATTTTTATCATGTGTTATGGTGTTATGGTGTTATGGTGTTATGGTGTTATGGTGTTATGGTGTTATGGTGGCGGTGAAACGAGGTTGAGGCGTCAAAGTTATTCACTAATACTATAACACTCAAACACGATAACACTGTGTATTCAGAACCATAACGCGCACCCTCTATGTTATCAATGGACTAACGACTTATATCTTTGGCTGGTATTTATCTTCATATTCCTTTTTGTAAGCAGGCTTGCTATTACTGCGATTTCCACTTCAGTATTAATCAGCAGCGCAAGGCGGATATGGTGCAGGCAATTGCCCAGGAGCTTAAAATTCAAACGGATTATTTAGAGGATCTGCCCGTTGATTCTATCTACTTTGGGGGCGGTACTCCCTCATTGCTGACGGAAGAGGAACTTCAGTTGCTACTATATACTATTAATCAATACTACGCTGTTACTTCCGCTTCCGAGATTACTTTGGAGGCCAATCCCGATGATCTGTCGCCTCAGAAGCTGAAGATGCTGAAGGCAGCGGGTATCAACCGGCTTAGTATAGGCATTCAATCGTTTTACGAGCCCCACCTACGCTACCTGAACCGGGCTCATTCGGCTGATGAAGCTAAAGTTTGTGTAAAGCGTGCTCAGGAAGCCGGGTTTGATAATTTGAGCATTGATTTGATTTATGCTATTCCTCATCCCGATCATTCAGTATGGCAGGCCGATTTGGCAATGGCCACCAAGCTTAATCCCCGCCATATTTCTTCCTACTGCCTAACGATTGAAGAAAAAACCGTATTTGGTCGTTGGCTACGCCATCAGAAGATTCCTCCCGTTGACGAAACCTTTGCTGCTGAACAATTTGAGCAACTGGTAAACAGCCTGGCTACTGCCGGATACGAGCAGTACGAAGTATCTAACTTTTGCCAACCTCAGGGCGAATCCCGACACAACAGTAATTATTGGAAGAATGTATCTTACTTAGGAGTAGGACCGGGGGCTCATTCTTTCGATAGAGACTCCCGGCAGTATAACATAGCCAATAACACTAAATACTTAAAGTCGCTGGCCGAGTTGCGTATTCCGTACGAGCGAGAAGTGCTCAGTAGAGCCGACCGCATTAACGAACACATTATGACTGGGGTACGCACCAAATGGGGCTGCGATCTGACTTACCTTCAGCGAGCGTTGGGATACGATTTGATGGGTGAACAGCGAGATTACATCGAGAGATTAATTGCTGATCAGAAGGCTACTTTAGAAGGTCAGCATTTGGTGCTTACCCGAGCGGGAAAATTTCTTACCGATGGTATCGCTGCTGACTTTTTTGTTGACTTATAGAAAAATTCATCAACAATTCAATCCTTAATCGCCTGTCTATCAGAGTATTATATTTTTTTCTAGCAAAAATCATACAATTTTTTACATTCCAACTCATTTTCTGCACAGAAATTGCCTACGTAAGATTGTAGTTGTTATTTATCACTTTATCAACCGATCTTATGAAAAGGATATTATTCACCATATTTACACTAGTTGTTATTCATTCAGTTTCCCACGCTCAATTTTCGGTAGGCGTCACCGGAGGGCCTTCCTTCTCGGCCGGAAACTCAGCTAATATTTTTGATAACGGGTATAATCTTGGCATTGACGCCCGCTATAAAGTAAGTCCTAACGTAATAGCTGGCATTGGCTACCAACGCTTCTCATTCGGGGCCAGTCCCTTAGGATTTAACATTCCCGGAGTTGATTTTACCATGAGTCCGATTACCGCTTCAATAGCGTTCACTCCCATGACGCAGGGAATTACCCCTTACATAGGTATCAAGGGAGGAATCTACGATACCAGAGTAAACTCATTCATTGATATTTCCCGTACCTACTTCGGTTTCGCACCTACTGCTGGCATTTTGATTCCGATCAGCAAGTCAGTAGATATTCACGCCAACGCCGAGTACCACACGGTTTTTATGAACGAGACGATTCCGTTTACCGAAATATCATTCAGCGAAAATATCACGATGGTGCCCATCAATATTGGGCTATCGTTCAAAATTGGCCAATAGTAGTTAGGTATCTGTTACGAAGAGAAAAGCCGTTTGCATAAAGCGAACGGCTTTTTTGATGTCGATAAGGTTTGAAGACTACTGTCCCGGCACAGTTTCGCTTTCGTTTTCCTGGGATACCTCGTGGGTTTCTTTCTGCTCATCGTTGCGATGATCCTTTTCCTCCAACTGTTCTTTCTTCTGCTCAACCTCTCTCCGGTAATTGAATGGGCGAATAATGAGACGGGTGCCCCGATCATAAGTAAAGTAATTCCAAACCCAATTCCCCAGGGTAATAAGCTTTTGCCGGAAACTTACTAAGAACAAAAGGTGCACGAACATCCACGAAAGCCAGGCAAACCAGCCACCAAACTTAATATTACCCGGCAAGTCGGCCACTGCCCGGTTTCGCCCAATAGTAGCCATAGAGCCTTTATCAAAATAGGAGAAAGGCTTCGTTTCCTTTGTTTTAAGCAAACGGCTTAGGTTTTTTCCTAGTTGCTCACCCTGTTGCATGGCTACTGGCGCCACCTGCGGATGTCCTTTAGGATAGTCTTCGGTATACATTGCAGCCACATCGCCTACAGCAAACACATTATCGTAGCCCTTCACCCGGTTAATATCATCTACTAGGTAACGACCTTTCTCCACGGTGGCATCTTCTAATCCAGGAATAATTACTCCTTGAACCCCAGCTGCCCAAATCATGGTTTCGCTAATAATCTTTTCTCCGTTGCTCAGCGTTACTTCGTAGCCATTGTAGTCTTTCACTAGTGTATTCAGCTTTACAATGGTCTCAAAACGCTCGGTTAAGTCTTTCTCAGATCGCTTACCTGCATTTTCCGACATGGTAGGGAGCAGCCGGTCTAGCCCTTCTACCAGATATACTTTCATTACTTTAAAATCCAGTTCGGGATAGTCACGGGGCAGCACGAACTTCTTAAGCTCTCCAAGTGCCCCGGCTAATTCTACTCCGGTGGGGCCGCCGCCCACAATCACAAAATTGGTTAGCCGGTCTATCTCTTCGTCGGAATCGGAAGTTACGGCCTTCTCAAAATTCTGTAAAATATGGCTACGTAGATTTAGTGCCTGGGGCACCTGCTTGAGTGGAAACGCTAGCTTCTGAATGCGCTCATTCCCGAAATAATTAGTCTGGGTGCCCACGGCCACCACCAGATAGTCATACGTAATCTCTCCAATGCTGGTGTAAACTTTTTGGTTATCAGGATCAATGCGCTCTACCCGAGCCATGCGGAAAAAAAAGTTTTTCTCGTCATCAAATACCTTTCGCAGCGGGGCCGCAATAGAATCCGGTTCTAGTCCGGCAGTAGCCACCTGATACAGTAAAGGCTGAAAAGTATGGTAGTTATGTCGGTCTAGCATCACCACCTGCACATCCTTCATCCTCAGGTTCTTCACCATCTGTATCCCGGCAAAACCACCACCAATGATTACTATTCGGGGCTTACCGATGTCGGGTAATTGAGTGCTCAGATTTCGCTGAGCTACCGTGTATTCAGTGTGATTTTCTACAACTGCCATAATATCAAAAAATAAAGTTTAATCTCCCCTGATTTAACGAGAGGTAATGGCAGGTGTTCAGTAGTTTTCAAGAAACTACGGATTAATAGTCTGTTCTTCCTTCAAGAATATTGCAGGATAACCAGTGGGGCACTTAGCCACCTTCTCGGGCTTGCCCGCCGCCGTTGCCACCTTCCGTTCCCAAGTCAATGATGTGGTCGGCAACCTTCACTACGTCCAGGTTGTGCTCAATAATCAGCACGGTGTTTCCCTTATCAACTAATTTGTTGAGTACATCCAGTAAATGTTGAATGTCTTGAAAGTGCAATCCAGTGGTGGGCTCATCCAGAATGTAGAGTGTTTGACCCGTATCTTTCTTAGATAGCTCCGTAGCTAGTTTCACCCGCTGAGCTTCGCCACCCGAGAGGGTAGTCGCGTGCTGCCCCAGTGTGATATAGCCTAAGCCTACATCCTCCAACGTCTGAATCTTTCGCAGAATACGCGGCTGATTCTCAAAGAATTCTACCGCTTGTTCAACGGTCATATCCAGCACATCGGAAATAGATTTTCCCTTAAAGCGAATTTCCAGCGTTTCCCGGTTGTAGCGTTTTCCTTTACAGGTAGGGCAGGGCACGTGCACGTCGGGCAGAAAGTCCATCTCGATCAGTTGCATACCGCCTCCCTCACAGGTTTCGCAGCGACCACCTTTTACGTTAAACGAAAAACGGCCGGGCTTATAGCCCCGAATCTTGGCTTCAGGTAATTCGGAAAATAATGCGCGAATATCGGTAAACACTCCAGTGTAGGTAGCCGGATTGGAACGAGGAGTGCGCCCAATGGGAGCCTGATCCACCTCAATCACTTTATCAATGTGCTCTATTCCCTTGATGTCATTATAAGGACAGGGGTCAGCGTAAGACCGGTAGAAATGCTTGCTCAGTAACGGAAATAGCGTTTCGTGAATCAGGGTAGATTTACCACTTCCCGACACTCCGGTAACACACACCATTTTGCCCAGCGGTAGCGTCAGCTTCACACTTTTCAGATTATTACCAGTAGCTCCGGTCAGCACCAGCTTTTCTCCCGTCCCTTTCCGGCGCTTTTTGGGCACCTCAATAGAACGAATACCCTTGAGATAATCCGCAGTGATGCCGCCTAGTTTCAAAAATTTATCGGGACTACCATCGGCAATTATCCGACCACCGTGCCGCCCGGCGCCCGGCCCAATATCTACAATATGATCGGCTTGTAGCATCATGTCTTTGTCGTGCTCTACCACGATTACCGTATTGCCCAGGTCGCGTAAATCCTGCAAAGCTTTAATCAATTTCACGTTATCGCGCTGGTGCAAGCCAATGCTAGGCTCATCCAAAATGTAGAGCACACCTACCAACTGGGTTCCGATCTGGGTTGCCAACCGAATGCGCTGGGCCTCACCCCCCGACAGGGTTCTTAGGGGACGATCTAGTGTCAGGT
Organism: uncultured Flammeovirgaceae bacterium; assembly: GCA_937884755.1. Taxonomy (GTDB): domain Bacteria; phylum Bacteroidota; class Bacteroidia; order Cytophagales; family Cyclobacteriaceae; genus Tunicatimonas. The sequence continues at coordinate 24,349 of CAKZYJ010000056.1, read as the reverse complement.
AGGTCAGCCCCACGTCTACTAGAAAGCCAATGCGTTTCCTGATTTCCTTCAGAACTTCCCCTCCAATAAGCCGTTGACGGTCGGAGAGTCGGTCTTCCAGATTCTCAAACCAGGCTTGAAGATCATCAATATTTAGTTGAGCTAGTTCGGCAATGTTTTTATCAGCAATTTTAAAGTAACGGGATTCTTTCTTCAGCCGAGTTCCGTGGCAGTCAGAACAAACGGTGCTGGTCATAAACTGCTTCACCCACTTCTGGGTTTTATCGGTACCAGTTTCGCTTTGCTTTTCCAAGTAGCCAGTGATGCCCTCAAATACCGTATCGTAGGTAGAGCCCGGATATTTTACAGATTTCACCGAAACCGGCTTAGGATCACCGTACAGAATCACTTCCCGCACTTTTTCGGGCAAATCTTTGATGGGTGTAGTGAGTTTCACCTTATGCCGCTTGAGCACCGCTTCTAGCTTCTTAAAAATCCAGATGTCGCGGTATTCACCCAATGGGGCAATCCCACCCTGCCGAATGGTGAGCTTTTCATTGGGAAAAATGGCTTCTTCCGAGAACTTCTGGATAGAACCTAGCCCGTGACAGGTGGGGCACATGCCGTAGGGAGAATTAAACGAAAAGGTGTTTGGGGCCGGTTCGTCGTAGGCTAAGCCAGTTTCTGGGTCCATTAAGAACTTAGAAAAGTGCTGGATGTTGCCCTTGGTATCATCAATCATAATGATACCTTTCCCGTGCTGTAGAGCAGTTTTGATGGATTCAGCAATACGGTAGCGGTCATCGTCGCGAACGATTACCCGGTCGACCACAATTTCAATATCGTGGGTTTTATAGCGGTCTACCTGCATCTTAGGCACCAGATCCATTATCTCTCCATCGACCCGTACCTTAGCAAAACCCATTTTCCGAATTTGCTGGAACAGTTCGCGGTAGTGCCCTTTACGTCCTTTCACGATGGGGGCCAGAATCACCAGTTTGCCACCCGCAAAATCATCCATAATTCGGTCGATGATCTGCTCCTCGCTTTGGCGCTCCATCTTCTTGCCGGTTTCGTAGGAAAAAGCCTCGGACGCCCGGGCAAATAGCAAACGCATGAAGTCGTAGATTTCAGTTACCGTACCGACGGTGGAGCGAGGATTCTTAGACGTGGTTTTCTGCTCAATGGAGATGACCGGACTCAACCCGTTAATTTTATCCACCTCGGGGCGTTGCAGATTACCAATGAAGGAGCGGGCGTAGGCCGAAAAGCTTTCCATGTAGCGACGCTGCCCTTCGGCATAGATAGTGTCGAAAGCCAGCGATGATTTCCCGCTGCCGCTAATCCCCGTAATTACAATGAGTTTATTGCGGGGCAAAGTAACATCAATAGTTTTGAGATTATGTTCCCTTGCTCCAAATATCTCAATGGTTTCTTGATCGTACTCAGGAGTAACAATAGTAGAAACCACTGCTACGGTGTCTTGTCTTTCTTCAGTCAGGTTTTCGGTAGCCATAGGCACACTTTAGGTCAGATTACTTGAACTATACTAAGGGCCGTTGGTTTGAAACTTTCGCCTGATAGGCGGCAAGTCATTCGGCCAGCCTATATCCCAAGCCCTATCGACTTTTCTGAGGGAAATGAGTTCAAATGTAAGGCTTATTCTTATTACTTAAAATAAGTATTTTCAAAAAAGGACTTGGAAGGTACGAAAAACAATCCTAGGGATGCAAGTACTGAAAATGAAATCTTTCTTAGTGTTACAGTATAAGGTGTTATCGTGTTATGGGGTATCTTCTACACAGTTAAAGGGAGAATGTCTGTAGTAGACTAATCTTATAAGACTACCAACTATAACACCCTAATACAATAACACTATTCTTTAGTCACTTACCTGAGCGGTAGGGTTGTACTGTTCGGCGGGGTCTTGGGAGATGAGAATTTTATAGGTGTTTCGTTTTACGGTTAGCTTCTTTTTACGCAACCAGGGGTTATAGCGCTTCAGGATTTTGTAGCTCACTCCGTGGGTGTGGGCGAATTCTACCAGATCATCAATGGTCTCAGTCACCGTTATTACCTTAAATTCAGGCTGAGAGTAGCGTTCCTGCTCATCAATGTAGAATCCGTAGGCTTCGGGATTTTCCAGAATCATCTTCATAGAAACCAGTCGGAAGAAGTAACGTGCCGTTTCTTCGTTGAGCAGCATATCGAAGTAAGAGTCAATTTTTTGCTCTTCTAAGCGGCGTTCAAAGCCCCGCATTCCGATGTTATAGGAGGCGGCTACATTTACCCAGTTGCCAAATTTGGCGTGCGCTTTTTTTAAGTATCTACAAGCCGCTTCGGTAGACTTTACCGGATCATAGCGTTCGTCAACTTCTTTGTTCACTTCCAGCCCAAACTCCTTGGCCGTACCCTTTAGCAACTGCCAGAAGCCAAGGGCATTTTTAGGCGAACGGGCGTGTTCTACCAGTCCACTTTCGATTACGGGCAGATACTTAAAATCCGTAGGCACATTATTTTCCTCCAGAATCTTTTCAATGGTGGGCAGCCATCGCTGCGCCCGCTTGATCATCAGAATGGTATTGGAATGCCAGTTAGCGTTTACGTGCATTTCCCGGTCGAGCCGCTCCCGTAAATCGGGTTCTTGTAGTGGAATGGTTTCTCCTACAAACTCTACCTGCTGAGGAATAGGGATGGTAAACGCCTTGTACGAAGGCGCCATGATCACCTTGGGAGTTCCGTCGCGCGGCGAACCGTCCAGATTTTTGGGCGCGGTAGTCACCGAGGGCTCGGATGCTACCAAATTGGCCAGCTTTATTTCGTTGTTGCCATTGGCAAACTCCTGCCAGCCGATGTAGATCAGCAAACCAACAATAAGTACCGATTGAATAGCGACCTGGGTTCGAATTTTCTTCATTAGAAATTGGGCGATAGTAGGTATTTGGAATAGAACTCGTCAATTACCGCAACTGCGTCGGTGGCCGAATCTACTATATTTATCAGTTCTAAATCTTCCTCATTAATATTTTTTTCCTGCTTCAACATAATCTCTTTAATCCAGTGCAGAAGCCCCTTCCAGTAATCGCTGCCCACCAACACAATAGGGAAGCGCCCAACCTTTTTGGTCTGGATCAGGGTAAGAGCTTCGAACAGTTCGTCTAGCGTACCAAATCCACCGGGCATCACCACAAAGCCCTGGGAGTACTTCATAAACATCACCTTACGGACAAAGAAGTAGTCAAAGGTGATGATTTTATCGGGATCAATGTAAATGTTGCTGCTCTGCTCAAACGGAAGAATAATGTTTACTCCTACGGACTTACCTCCTTCTTTCCGGGCACCTTTGTTACCGGCTTCCATAATACCGGGACCACCACCGGTAATCACTCCGTAGCCATGGCGGACAATCTTGGCCGCAATTTCTTCGGCCATCTTGTAGTAAGGATGATTGTCTGGGGTACGAGCTGACCCGAAAATAGTGACGCAGGGGCCAATTTTCCCTAGCTTCTCGAAGCCCTCAACAAACTCCGACATTATTTTAAAAACCGCCCAGGAATCTTTGGTTTAAATCTCGTTCCAGGCACGGTCCATAAATGCCTGCTTAATCCGCGATTCTTCCTCAGTGATCGTACTTTCAGGTATTTTTTCTGGGGTGCCGTTGTTGTTTTCTTGTATCATCTATATTGTGGTTTGTTCTTGCCTCTTCTATAACGTGAAAAATACGTTTTGAGGTACTTATTTTAGTAAATCCACCAAAGCTGGTTGTAACTCGGCGTATTTAAACTCGAATCCTGCCTCCTCTGTCTTCTTGTTGTCGACGCGGTTACCGCCAGTTACGACTTGGGACATTTCTCCTAGTAACAACTTTAGGGCAAATGCTGGTACGTTTGGCAGGAATAGCGGCTTATTTAGTACATCAGCCGTTTTTTTGGTAAGTTCTTGATTGGTAGCTGGATGCGGAGCTACTCCGTTGTATACTCCCTTCATAGTTGACTGCTCCAGAGCGAAGATGAACAAACGACAAAGATCGTCGATGTGAATCCAGCTCATGTACTGTCCACCTCGCCCTAGGGGAGCACCAGCTCCCAGCTTAATGGGTTGCATGATCTTGGGTAAGGCTCCACCTTTTTCGCTGAGCACAATGCCGATACGAATTTTTACCACTCGTAAATTCAATTCGCTGATTTCGTCTACCGCCACCTCCCATTGCCGCGTCACTTCCGCCGCGAACCCATCACCCGATAGGCTTTCTTCGGTCATCCAGGCATCTCCGGTATCAATACCATAATAGCCTACCGCCGAGGCTGATATAAAGGCTTTAATAGAATGTTCGCCCAGTTTAGCAATAGACTTCTGGAGCAAACGGGTAGACTCAGTGCGGCTCTTAAGAATCAACTCCTTTCGTTGGTCGGTCCAACGCTTATCGGCAATACCGGCTCCGGCCAAATGAATAATATAATCAACCCCGGTCAATGCTTCCGAGTCTAACTGTTGCTGCTCAATATTCCACTGATAAGTTTTTACTTTTTCGTTGCCAGAAACCGAGCGGCTGAGGTGAGTAACGGTGTAGCCTTTTTCTTGCAGTAGTTGGGTAAGGCGGGTGCCGACTAGGCCGGTGCCGCCCGTAATAAGTACGGTTGCATTCATGATACGATGATAATTTCTTCTGGGAATTGAACCCGCTACGCTAGCTTCTGTTTAGCCGCTTTGCAGGCTTTTCGGTAATATTCTGAACCGACTGTTCGTTTTTTGCAGCTCCGGCATAAAACCATCTTCCTCCGCCAGCGAGACGGAAATACATCGTCCGACCTGATACTAGATTATTAAACCTTCTAAACTCATTGCGAGACTGATTGTGTCAGTTAGGTACTCTGACTGTTGACTCTATTTGGCTAATCTAGATAGAACCGCCAGACCACCAACTATTGCTATGGCAACTAGCTGCTCACCGTGTAGCTGGTTTTTCAGCATTAGAAAAATAATCAATCTATTATATAGAATAGCTGAAACATCCAAAGAATGGCAGCTATGCCGCGTTTACGTTTAGACCAAAATTTCATCGTAGCAAAATTATTGGCTTTTTTTAGGGATATCTGGAAACGAGCAGTTGTCACTTATTACTCGCCTAAAAATTCAGTGGGTGCGAAACTAAACAAACCGTATAGTTATTTCGTATAATAGTATAACAATTATATAAAGAAGTATTACTATTAATTAGTTAATTCTTTGGTTATCTTCCTGCCATAAGCACTGCCTCAACAGTAAGAATGCACAATCAACGTAAAAACTAAAACTCTACCGCAATGGGCAAGCTATTTTCAAAAATGATTGATAAGTTCTACAGAATAGACCAGCTTATTCGTATGAAGGCAACTGGACAGCCGCATGAACTGGCTCAGCGGCTTAGGGTTTCACCTAGTACGGTTTATGAGTATATAGACATTATGAAGAGGGTGCTTTCGGCTCCGGTAAGGTATTGCCACACCAGCCGATCCTACGTATACGAGGAAGAAGGACAACTTTTTTTGGGTTTTAAGAAACCATCACTAAACAAGCAGGTAACGTAGAAAGCAAGTTATGACGAACTGAGCATGGGAGACAGTACGAGCCAATAGTTCCTCCGGCTATTAGGTGTCTTACCCTACACCTTCACAAATAACTAACTCAAACTAGCAGCCAGCTAGTCTTCTATAAATGATACTTTTCCCGTATCCATGTCATAGATTGCTCCTAGTATCTCTATTTCTCCGTTATCCTGCATCTCCTTCAGAATTGGGCTCTTCTCCTGAATCTGGCTGATTGTGTTTTTAACATTACTTTCACACACTTCGTGTACAAATTCAGGGTTTTCTGAATTTCTTTCACCGGCATAATCTACCATCTCAACTGCGGGCCTTATTCTCGAGAGCATAGGAGTAATATTGCCTAACTTAACATCATCTATCGCTGCTTTCACTGCTCCGCAATGCTCATGACCCATAACCAAGATAAGCTTCGATCCGGAGACCTTGCAGGCGAATTCCATACTTCCCAAAATATCTTCATTAACAAAATTACCAGCTACCCTAGCCACAAAAATATCACCGATTCCCCGATCAAAAACGTCTTCTACGGGTACTCTGCTATCTACGCAGGATAAAACTATCGCTTTGGGGTACTGGGCATAAGTACTCTTTCTTACTTGCGCCGAGTGGTCTCGGGCCGTTAAATCGTTATTCATAAACCGCTGATTTCCTTCTCGGAAAAGATCGATTACCTCTTCAGGAGTCAGTGCTGCCTGCTCCTCGGCAGTAAGTACTTCTTCTACCAGTGGCTCCACTTCTGACGGCACATCAGATGCTACCTCATTTACTTGTTCGTCAGTCTGACTGCTTTGGTCGTTACACGCGATGAAAATAGGGGCAATGCCGAAAAGGAGGATTATTTTGATAGGTGTTTTCATATGTTCAGAGTAACTACTGTGAAATAAAGGGGCTACGCTAATGTATTTTCCAGAGACTGTTATCTCCTTCGCAAAATAGAATCTGCCTTAGAGGATTTATCTTCAATTAGAGAATCTAATCTGTTTACCTTCTCAACCTCCCGGTTTATCATAGAATCCAGTTGTTCCACTTTATCTATTTCAGAATTGATGACAGAATCTAGCTTTTCAACTTTACCATCTAGCAAGTCCAATTTTTCATTGGCTTTCTCTCTTATATCACCGCAACTTATGAGTACCATAACACCGCTTATGATGAATAGAATATTCAACTGTGTTTTCATTATTTCTTCGTTTTGATCGAACCTGAACGGATACTGAATAAAATATTTGGTGCAGCCTGGTTCTTAGACATGTGCTATATTCGTAGCAGATTACTTAGGCTTTTATTATGGCAAAGGCTGTGTCAACCGAAACACAATGATAATATTTGCTACTCGGATTTTACCGGAGTCATTTTTCTGTTCTTTAATCACACCAGATTTTTCGTTCCAACTACCTCGACTTGCTTATAGATTAATGCGCTTTCTAATTACAATCTCACTTGGCCTTTTTATATTAGACCAATCAAGTCAGTAACCTATGCCGCTTCATTCCTCCATCACTGCCCAGCACCCTATTTTTTTGAGCTTCTACGGCGATGATTTTACTGGCTCTACCGATGTAATGGAAGCCTTGGCGCTCAACGGTATTCCTACTGCGCTATTTCTGGCTCCACCCAGCCCAGAAGAAATTCAGCAATTTCGCCTGAAAAATACGGTGAGCGGCCCACAGGAGACATTAGCCGCAGTTGGCGTAGCGGGCATCAGCCGTAGTCTGTCACCTCGGGAGATGGACGATCACTTGCCTCCTATTTTTGAGCAGCTTAGCCGGATTGACAGCGCTTTCTTTCACTACAAAGTATGTTCAACCTTTGATTCCTCACCAAAAGTGGGCAGCATTGGGCGTGCTACGGACCTGGCTTATCCTTACTTTCGGTCGGAACACATTCCGCTGATTGTAGGGGCCCCGTCGCTGAATCGTTTCTGTGTATTTGGCAACCTGTTCGCCCGCGTAGACGGAATTACTCACCGATTGGACCGTCACCCCACCATGTCGCGCCACCCGGTGACACCCATGCACGAAAGCGATCTCCGTCTTCATCTGGCTAAACAGACTAATCGTCCGGTACAATTGATGGATTTATTCGCACTGGAAGCCAGCGAACAAGCCCAGCAGGAAAAGCTAGCAACACTACTATCTCGCTCGGGCGAGTATCTGCTATTTGCCACCTACAATGATCAGCACCTGCTCAGTGCCGGGCGAGTCATCTGGGAGAGCAAAGCGGAGCGCAAGCAGTTTCTGGTAGGTTCTTCCGGTACCGAATACGCCCTTTGTCACTACCTTCAGCAGCAAAATCTACTGGAAAAACCACCGCCACCTACCTCTCCCGGTAAAGCTGAGCCCATTATTGTGATGGCGGGTAGTTGCTCTCCCACTACCGGAGAACAGCTTCGCTGGATTATCCGGCAGGGTTTTGCTGACATCCGAATTCAGGGAGAGCGATTAGTACACCCCGACGAACGCAATGATGAGATACAACGGGTAGAGAAATTAGCCCTAGAGGCACTCAGTAAAAACCAATCGGTAGCCATGTATACTGCCCTGGGGCCCGATGACCCCAGCATTGCGGCGACCAATCAACGTAAACAAGCATTGGGCTTGGATAAAACTCCCACCAGTTCGCTATTGGCGGGAGCTCAGGGGAAGATTCTAAAATCGCTACTAGAGCAGACCTCGGTGAAGAGAGTAGTAAGTGCCGGAGGCGACACCTCGGGCTATATCGCCCACGAATTAGGAATTTACGCCCTGGAAACATTGATGCCTATCGCGCCCGGAGTACCGCTCTGCACCGCTCACGCCCGCGATCCTCACTTCGACGGACTACAAATTGCCATGAAGGGTGGACAAAACGGAAAAACCGATTACTTTGCATCTATTGTAAATGGAGTTTCTTAGAGTTAAGGCGACCGCCCGAGTACTTGAACACCTTAATATATCATCTAACACTCTAATACCATAACACTGTAATACTATTTATCATGAAAAAAACTGTTTTAGTAGGAGCGGGAGGAAAGATGGGAATGCGGACTACCACCAATTTACAAAACAACTCTGATTACGATGTTTCTTATCTGGAAGTGAACGAAGCGGGTATAGCGCGTTTGCAGGAAAAAGGAGTTAGCGTCTCTCAACCGGAAGACGTGCTACCTGAAGCCGACATAGTTATTCTGGCTATTCCTGATGTAGCTATCCAGAGCGTATCGGCGAAGATTGTTCCGCAGATGAAATCCGGGGCAATGGCGGTTACACTGGACCCAGCTGCTCCCTGCGCCGGACACCTGCCCGAACGCGACGATGTTACCTACTTTGCGGCTCATCCTTCTCATCCATCAGTATTTAACTGGGAACCCAAGGAAGATGCGCACTACGATTACTTCGGGGGCATTGCTGCTAAGCAATCTATTGTATGTGCTCTCATTCAGGGACCGGAAGAGGATTATGCGGTGGGTGAAGCTCTAGCCGAAGAAATGTATAAGCCCGTGACCAAAGCTCACCGCATTACTATTGAGCAAATGGGCATTCTGGAACCCGCCTTATCGGAAACCTTTGGCGCCGCAGTGGTTACGGTAATGAAAGAAGCGGTAGATACGGTAGTAGCCAAAGGCGTACCCAAAGAAGCCGCTTACGATTTCTTTCTCGGTCATATCAATATTGAATTGGCATTGCTGTTCGATCAGTTACCGGGGGGAGTTTTTTCCGATGCGGCCCAGAAGGCTATCGTTTACGGAATCCCGCGCATTTTCAAAGACGACTGGAAGGATGTGTTTGAGTGGGAAAACGTGATGGATCAGATCAAAGCCATTACCTAGATGAGTCCCGAAGCTCTGCAAAGCCAACTAGCCGGAAATATCCAGCGTATTAGCGACTTTCTGGAACAGCTACCGGAAGCTTATCTCCAGCGGTCACCCGACCACCGTTGGACGATTGCTCAGGAACTATTGCATCTGACTAAATCCAACGAGGGAACCGCCCGCCTGCTTAGCCGTCTACCGGAGCAGTTACGAAAAGCAGAAAATCCTTCTCGCTCCTACGAAGAGATTGTTCGAGAGTACCAGACAAAGTACGCCGCTGCTAATCCGCCCCGGGGCCCACAGGGAGTACAGCCCGACGAAGAAGCTTCAATGGATAAGTTTACTTTAGCTTCTCAATGGAATAAAACCGGCCAGGCTCTGCTGAAAAGCATGGAGACCTGGCCGGAAAATAAGTGGGGGCAGTATACGCTATGGAAGCATCCTCTGCTAGGCGTACTCACCGTGCAAGAGATGCTGTACTTTACCACTTTCCATAACGAACATCATGCAGGTATTATGGAAGCAAAGTACACCACTTTATCCGAATCTACTACTTAAATTACTGATTATCATAGATATATGATTTAATGTCCGTTTGAATCCTGTTTTTGCAGGAAGGGATCGAGCATTTGCTCCACTCCCTCGACGGGTACACATTACTCAAGTCTAGTACCGGATTGGCTATCTAGCGTAGGGGTTGCATTCTCTTTTACCCTTCTTCTGGATCGTTAGCAACTATTTCCATCTCTTCCGCAGTTATCGTGAGTTGCTGAAACCGATTCGTTATTTCATCACCAATTTCTTGTACGCCCCGAAAGTCGGGAGCGTCCGGGGGTCACAGCGTATCTTTGGTATACATGCTGAAAGGGCTGTAAGGCTCCTTACACTTTCCTTAATAATCAGGAGGGAGAAGGGGTGGCGAGGAAACTGAGTCGCTTTACTACTGGAAGAAAACCTCGAGTATCAGGCCTTATTTATGGATCCCTTTGAGTTTACTGGCGGCACGGGCCGGTTTGAAGGTGCTCGTGGGGAAGGTATGACCAATAGTAAAGCGAAGCTTCTGGAAGGTGGGGGTGACCGCACCGACCACATCTAGGAAGGCACCTTGATTTTGAAGAGGAATCATTGATGCTAACCATGGAGTACTAAAGACGAAAGACTTACTCGTAATTGGCCCACTCTTATTCGGCACAAAAACTATTAGGGTAGCATTTGTGAAGTGTCGTCTGCGGAGGTCAGAGCGGTATCCTCTAAATCAATATCAGCTACCCCCAATCGATCTAGGCTGTCAATTTTGTGCTGTAACTGATAGCCTCGATTGGAGAGGGAGTCCATCTGGTGCCGAAGCTGGCGTACCTGCTCTATTTGCCGACCATCCACAGCTGACCAAATATAGACAAATACTGCCCCAACAATTCCGGCTACAGTTAGCCAGACGATGATCGTAGCCACTATCCAAGGCGATTTCTTTCGTATTACTTTGAATTTCACTTTAGATTTTACCTTTCCTATTTATCATGATCAGGAACTTTGTGGTTTCTCCCGATAGATTAACATAATTCGTACCAAATAGGTGAGTTCGCTAGGAATCGAGGCGAGTCCAGCGTGGAACGCCAAAATGGCCTAGATCTTGGGTTCCGGATCCCCATATACTGTCCATTGTACTACGAAACCCAGTCTCGGTAAAACTTAAGAAACCGAACAGAAATTCCTGGCTATACTACTATGTTCTGCCTACGGCTCATCCAGCCGCATACGTTCGGCAAAGCCATTAAGAAACGTCCGCTTAGGATTGAAGCGTAACATTACTTGTCGCCACGTTTCAAACTTAGGATACCACTGCCGGATCAGTTTGGTGCGGCCCTCCAGCCGGTTGGTGATCTTCCCCCAGTGGGGCTTCCCTCCAGCTTCCAGATGAATATCCTGGTATTCATTGAGGATTAACGCTGCCCCTTTCTGCTGCACCAGCACCGGATTACCAATGTAGCAAACATCGGTATTGTATTCAGGAGTTAGGTACATAGGCGAAGCCTTTACAAACCGCAAGGTGGGTGCAGAACTAGGATATAACTTGTATTTCTCCGAAAGCTGCTTCACTTTAGCAAAGATTTCATCCATTACTTCTAAGTATCTGGTTTCTTGTCGGTTATAGGCAAACTCAGCGCCGTGTCCTTGGCTGGCTACGTACTCAAACCCCTGAAACAACACCTTGTACGACTTGTTGATGTAGGTCGCGTCTTTTAGGGCAGTTACCGAACGCTCCAGGGCGGCCGGAACCAAACGGGGTAGGTGATTAACCACAAAGAGCGAGATACGGTAAGCCAGCGGAATATTACTTACAATGGAAGCCAATATATTTCGGGTACGGTCCCTCAACGTACGGAAATGGAACTTCTCTACTTCAAAAGTCCGCGCTACCATACAGGTATGATCCCCCTTTCGCTCGTAAGGGTTTACCACAATAAACAGGCTACGTACCGGGTACTCCACGGATTGCCCGTTGATAGTAATCGGGTAATCATCGAACATGGTGCCGTTGGCTAGCTTTCGTCGAACCTCCGACCACTTTTCGGGTCGGCGGTTTTCGTAAAGCCAGTAACGCGGACGTACCTCCAGAATATAGGAATAAACAATGCCGGTACACCCCAGGCTTACTACTACACTGCGGAAAGTCTCGTCGTCCTGAATCAGTTCAATATCGGCGTTGGTATGCTTTTCAGGATCGGTGAAGCCTTCGCTAGGTTCAATACGGTAGACTTTGCCGCCAGAAGCGACCAGCACTAGCGAACGCACCATGCCTGAAAGCGCCGGTAAGTCGCGGCCAGCTCCGTGGGTTCCAGTGGCAATCGCTCCTGAGATGGTTTGTTCATTAATAGCCCCCATGTTAATCAGGGCTAACCCCCTTCGGTCGAGCTTACGATTGAGCGATTCTACGGTAATGCCCGCTTCTACCTCCACCAGGTATTTTTCCTGCTGAGAGCGATGCAGTTTGTTTTTATCTAGCCTCAACATCTGGCACAGCCGCGACATATCTACCAAAAGACCATCGGTAATGGCCACATCCGAATAGGAGTGGCCCGAACCCACCGCCCGAATACGATGACCACATTCTTCCGCTTCACGTACGGCGGCAACAATATCCTGTAAACTACCGGGAATCAGGTACTTAAAGGGCTCTACCTGATGCTTCTCAATGACATTACTCCAGGTGACTCGGGTTCGAGTTTTCATGTTAGGCGACGGTTGATAAGTGGTGCATAGCAACGATAGTTCGTACGCTGCTTATTAGTGATAGTCGGCACCCAGGCTGTCACCTTAATTTATTGAAAATCTGGCCGATAGAAAACATATTTCTTCTTAAGTTTCTACTGTCTCTGATAATAGCGCCCCAAACACTTATCTTATCAATATTTTTTTTAAGTTCAGGAAAATGATTAATCAACAACCTACTAGTCATGCGCCGAAGAGATTTTCTTAAACAGACTACTGCTGCCAGTACCGGAGCGGTCCTATTTACTCCTCAACCTTTTTCTATCTTTAGAAAAGGCTTGCCTAACGAAAAAATTGTGGTGGCTATTATGGGTACTAATAGTCGGGGCGCTGCGCTTTCACGGGGGTTCGCTAGTCTGCCCCAGGCTGAAGTTGCTTACATTTGTGACGTGGACGATGCGGCTATCGCCAAAGGAGTAGAGGCCGCTACTAAAGCCGGACAAAAAAACGCTCCTAAAGGAATTAAAGACTTTCGCGAGGCACTAGATGACCCAGCTCTCGATGCACTAGTGATTGCCTCACCTGATCACTGGCACGCTCCGGCATCCATCATGGCCCTGCAAGCCGGTAAGCACGTCTACGTAGAAAAGCCCTGCAGCCATAATCCCCGCGAAGGCGAAATGCTGGTGGAAGCTGCTAAACGCTACGGCAAGGTAGTGCAGATGGGGAACCAACGCCGTTCGTGGCCGCTGGTCGTAGAAGGTATTCAGGCGCTCAAGGATGGGGTCATCGGCCGGCCTTACTACGCCCGAGCCTGGTACGCTAATACTCGCGAGTCTATCGGTAAAGGAAAACCGGCTCCGGTGCCAGCCGGACTAGACTACGAGCTATGGCAAGGCCCAGCTCCCCGTCGCCCCTATCAGGATAACCTGATTCATTACAACTGGCACTGGTTCTGGCACTGGGGTACCGGCGAAATACTTAACAACGGCACCCACTTCATTGACCTGTGTCGCTGGGGACTGGAGGTAGATTACCCTACGCAAGTAAGTTCCAACGGTGGCCGCTACGCCTACGACGATGACTGGGAAACCCCCGATACCCAAATTACCACTTTTGATTTCGAGGATAATAAAACCATTGCCTGGGAAGGTCGCAGTTGCAACGGACAGCCGATTGAAGGCATGTCGGCCAGCGCCTCTTTCCACGGCGAAAACGGTAGTATGGTAATTCTGGGTAATGGCTACGCTATTTTTGACAACAAGGGTAAAGAGCTAAAAAAAGTCACTTACGAATCGGCGCAGGCTTTAGACACTACCGGCCCTGGTTTTAACCTGGACGTAGATCATCTAACTAACTTTTATCAGGGTATTCGGGATGGAGCAGAACTGAACTCCGAGATTGAAGATGGGAACAAGAGCGTGCTGCTGTGCCAGTTAGGAAATATCGCTCACCGCACCAAACGCACACTTACCTGTGACCCGAGTACCGGGAAAATTCTAAATGATCCTGAAGCCATGAAACTCTGGGGCCGGGAGTACGAACCCGGCTGGGAACCCAGCGTCTAGAAAAATCGACCTATGAAATCACTCAACCGACGTAATTTTATCAAGTCTACAGCACTGTCCAGTGCGGCTCTATCCAGCGCTGCTTTATCCAGCGGGGTAATCAGCCTCGCCCAGGCACCCACCTTCGCTTCATCGGTTAATCAGGAGGTAGCGGGAAAAGTTGGGATTATTGGTTTGGATACTTCCCACAGTGTAGCCTTTACCAAAGTGCTGAACGATACTAATGCCGAAGCCGATGTGGCCGGTTGCACGGTAGTAGCGGCCTATCCCCACGGTAGTAAAGACATTGAATCCAGCGTCAGCCGCATACCAAAGTATACCGAAGAGATTCAAGAGCTGGGAGTGAAGATCGTAGATTCTATTGATGCCCTGCTGGATGAAGTAGACTTTGTACTGCTGGAAACCAACGACGGACGGCGACATCTGGAGCAGGCCCTACCCGTATTTGAAGCTGGTAAGCCGGTGTTTATTGACAAACCCATATCCGCTTCCTTATCGGACGCGGTGGCCCTGTTCAACGCGGCCGAAAAATACGATGTACCGATGTTCTCCTCCTCTTCGCTACGCTATATGCGTTCGGCTCAGGAAGTGGTTAATGGTAGTATCGGAAAGGTGTTAGGAGCAACCGCTTACAGTCCAGCTCATCTGGAGCCTACCCACCCTGATTTATATTGGTACGGAGTCCACGGAGTGGAAGCCCTGTTTACCGTGATGGGTACCGGCTGCCAAAGCGTCACCCGACAGCATAGTGAGGGTACTGACGTAGTAGTTGGTAGCTGGAACGAGGGCCGCATTGGTACCTTCCGGGGGATGCGAAGCGGTGAGTTGGGGTACGGCGGCATAGCCTTTGGCAAAACCGGAATCGCGCCACTCGGTCCTTACGATGGCTATCGTCCGCTGCTGGTAGAGATCGTCAAATTTTTCAAAACCGGCCAGCCTCCGGTGAGTGCCGAAGAAACCTTAGAGATTTTTGCTTTTATGACCGCTGCGGATGTCAGTAAGCAGCGGGGTGGGCAGTCGGTTACCCTGGAAGAAGTAATGACGGAAGCCCGAGAGAAAGCCGAGCTATAACCATGAAGCTAAGCTCGTTTGATCTGCTGGTTGTTGTTCTATTTTTTCTTACTCTGGTAGTTATCGGAATCTGGTCTTACTTCAAAAATCAGGACTCGGAAGACTATTTCGTGGCCGGGGGCAATTTGCCCTGGTGGCTGTCGGGTATCTCACACCATGTGTCGGGCTATAGCGGAGCGGTATTCGTGGCTTACGCCGGATTAGCTTACACCCACGGCTTTTCTCTCTACGTATGGTGGGCGTTCACCATTGGTCTTACCATCATCGCTAGTGCCGGAGTTTTTCCAGTGCTATGGGTGCGGTTGCGGCAGAAGTTTCGTATTCAGTCGCCGCTGGAGTATTTGAAAACCCGCTATAATCTGCTCACCCAACAGCTGATGGCCTGGAGTGGAGTGCTACTAAAGCTCTTTGATGTAGGAGCTAAATGGGCGGCTATCGCCATTTTGCTGGAAGTTTTCACTGGCCTTTCAATACCCATCGGCATTCTAATTGCCGGGGGAGTATCGCTGATTTACATCACTTTCGGTGGACTATGGGCGGTAATTATTACTGATTTTGCTCAGTTCATTGTGCAGATTGTGGCCGGAACGGTGATGTTTGTAGTCGTGGTGATGCGGCTCGGAGGCTGGGGCTCCGTCTTTGGCATGTGGGATCAGCTTCCCGAAGGTAACGGGGATTTGTTTAATGACCCTTATACGGTTGGGTTTGCTCTGGCCTTTTTGTTTATCAACTTTCTGAGCTACAACGGTGGTACCTGGAACCTGGCCACCCGTTACATCTCGTCGGCTAATGAAGGTGAAGCGAAGAAAGCCGCTCGTCTGTCGGGTGTACTCTACCTGGTTTGGCCCCTCGTTCTGCTCTTCCCGCTCTGGGCGGCTCCGTTACTACTGCCCAACCTAGAAGATCCTACCCAATCATACGGACTGCTTACGCTGGAACTGCTGCCAGTAGGTTTAGTGGGTCTGGTGGTAGCCTCACTATTTGCCAATACCCTGTCTATGACCTCGTCGGATGTGAACACCATTGCGGCAGTCATTACCCGTGATATTCTTCCGGTGGTTTCCCCTAAGATGCAATCCGCTCGCGCCTCGTTGCGAGTAGCTCGCCTAACTACATTTGGGTTTACCCTGCTCACCATTGTCGTTGCCCTTCAGTACGAAAAGTTCGGGGGAGTATTCGGCCTGATCGTGACCTGGTTTGGAGCATTGATTGGCCCCATTGCCGTACCGGTATTGTTTGGGTTACTTCCTGCTTTTCGTCGCAGCGGTTCAACCGCCGCTATTACTTCTATCGCTGCCGGATTGGTGACTTTTATTATTACTAAAAACGTAGTATTGAACAGCCTAGCATTGGAAGTCAGTCTACCACTGCTGGTTTCTACACTGGTTTATGTATCTTTTGGAATGGTATCCAAGCAAACTACTATTCAAAAGGTTGACGAAATGATTAACACCCTTCATCAATAACTGCTATGCATACTCACGTATTCAGTACTCGGGAGAAAATGGGTCAGGCGGCCGGAAGCGCCGTAGAAGAAAGAATAAATGCTTTGCTAAACGAGCAGGACGAGCTCCGAATGATATTCGCCGCAGCTCCCTCTCAGAACGAAGTGCTGGACTACCTAGCCCAATCCAAGCAGATTGACTGGTCAAAGATTACCGCTTTTCATATGGATGAATACATTGGCCTTCCGGCGGATGCTCCCCAGCGGTTTGCTACATTTCTGAAGGAGAGACTTTTCGACCGGGTTACGCTAAGAGCAGTTCACCTGATTGTGGGAGATGACAATCCCGAGCAAGAATGCCAGCGTTACGCAGATTTACTCGCAGAAAAGCCAATTGATATTGTCTGCCTGGGCATCGGTGAAAACGGGCATATTGCCTTCAATGATCCACCCGTCGCCGACTTTGAAGACCCCCAGTTGGTGAAAGTGGTAGAACTGGACGCTCGCTGTCGGCAGCAGCAGGTGAACGATGGCTGCTTCACTTCGCTGGGTACGGTACCCACTCAAGCCATCACCCTAACCATCCCTACCCTGATGAGTGGCAATTATTTATACTGCGTAGTTCCCGGCCCTACCAAGCGGGAAGCAGTAGACAATACCCTGAACGGCCCTATCAGCACTGACTGTCCGGCCTCTATTCTGCGAACCCACCAAAACTGTCAACTATAACAGGACGCTGAATCAGCCCGAACCGACCATCAAGAAGGATTTCTAGAATCATGACTAGTGTTCGCGGTATCAATTGTCTGAGCGGGCAGGCCGAAGAATACCTGATTGAAAACGGAATTATCCAACGGATCGATCAACTTAAAGAATTAACCGAAGACTTACCCTACATCGGGCTAGGCTTGATTGAATTGCAGATTAATGGCCTCCAAGGGGTGGATTTTAACGATCTTTCCCTTACTCCACCGGATTTACTGGATGTAACTTATATACTACTGAAGCAGGGCGTAACCAGCTTCTTTCCTACACTCATCACTAACGCCGACGAAAACCTGCTTCATCTGCTGAGTATAATCCGACAAGCCTGCGAAGCCTACCCGCTGGTGGAAGCTTGCATAAGAGGTATTCACCTGGAAGGTCCGTTCATTTCTGACCGAGACGGAGCCCGCGGCGCTCACCCGCGTGAATACATTCAAGCTCCCGACTGGGATTTGTTCCAACGCTTTCAGCAAGCTTCGGGCAACCAGATAAAACTGATTACGCTGGCTCCCGAGTGGGACGGCTCGGATATCTTCATTCAGCAGTGCCGGGCGGCGGGTGTTCGGGTGGCTTTAGGGCATACGCTGGCTGACTCTGAGCAGATAACTGCGGCAGTGAAAGTTGGGGCTTCGCTTTCCACTCACCTAGGTAATGCGGTTCCAACGCAGCTACCTCGCCACCCCAATCTGCTGTGGGATCAGCTCGCTGAGGATGACTTGTACGCTAGCATTATCGCCGACGGATTTCATCTGCCAAATAGCTTTATAAAAGTGGTAATGAAAGCAAAGCCCGAACGTACTCTACTGGTGAGCGATGCTACCCAATTCTGCGGCATGTTGCCCGGAGAATACACCACCCATATTGGAGGAGAAGTATTGCTAGAAAGTAATGGTCGCTTGGCGATCAACGATGGTTCGGGCTTGCTAGCCGGAGCTGCTAAATCGCTACCAGAAAATATTCAGTATCTGCTTGATGAGCAGCTAGCTTCGCTCAGTCAGGCCTGGAGTATGGCTGCTGTGTACGCTGGCCGGGTTTTGGGTAAAGAAACATTGCTGTCGGCAGGGCAACCAGCGGATTTGGTGCAGTTTGTTTTTGAGAACGGAGAAATCAAGATTAGCGGCGTAATGAAGAGCGGTGAATGGATCGAAAATTAAATTTCGTTCTCTTCATCAAATACATAATTTCCCTACTTTGGAATATCTTAAGAGCAAAAAACGAATCATCATTTTCGCACTTTAATCAGTCTTTCGTGCTATGAGAAAAAAGGTAATCATCATTGGAGGTTCTAGTGGAATTGGTAAAGCTACGGCGGAACGCTTCGCCCGCGAAGGCTGGCAAGTGATGGTAGGTGCTCCTGACATAGAGGCTACCCAACAGGTAGTAGATAATCTGGAGGGTGACGGACACATAGCTATTGAAGTAGATATCACCTCTGACGCCCAAATTGAGCATTTAAGAAACCAGGCTGCCGAACAATTCACCGATTTTCACACGCTGATTAACTGCGCGGGTATCTCTAGAAGTGTGCCTTTACTAGACCCGGATTTCGAGAAGTGGGATCATTTGTTGCAAGTGATGCTATACGGAACGGTGAAAGTCTGTCGAGCGCTGATTCCTCTGCTGCAAGATGGCGGACGTATTATCAATATCACCTCGATCCACCACGACCGGGTGGCCTACGGTAGCTCCGCCTACGGAATGGCCAAAGCAGCCCTTACCCAACTTACTCGCGCACTGGCAGTAGAACTAGCCCCAAGAAATATCCTGACCAACGCTATCGCTCCCGGTTTCATTAACACGCCCATGTCGGTGAAGGAAGACGGTAAAAATGAGATAGAGACCGAATGGTTTCAGAACAACTACATTAACAATGACCATCTACCGCTAAAGCGAGCCGGTAGGCCGGAAGAAGTAGCCGGAGTCGCCTGGTTCCTAGCCAGCCCCGACGCATCCTATATGACTGGTTCAGTCTTAGAGGTAAACGGCGGATTGACGGTGACATTCTAATGAGATGGAGAGTCGATCAAAAGAAATAAAAAACCTGAAGAATTCATTTCCCTCAGGTTTCTATCTTTTAAGCTTTTAGTTTATCTGATTATCTATTCGGCCCGATGGGTGGGACGGGTTCGCCTTCAACCCAGGGAGCACCGGCTTCAATCAGGGCTTTGGCTATCTGGGACATTTCGTTTTGGGTAGATTCCAACTCAGTATGAATCTCCTGCACCTGATCTTTCACGATAGCCAAGGTTTTCTTGTGGGTTTCGGTAGGGCCATAGGTAGAGTGGCCAATACCAATTTCCAAGGAGAACAGCCGCTGGCCTACGGTCGGCTTGGTTTTCTCGCCTACCGCTAGCTTGGCGGGGTTGCCGCTCAATGCTTCTTCCATCGCCAGCAGGTTTTGCTTTACCCCATGCAGTTGTTGATCCAGCGAGCCGGGCACAACCGGTGCTTGGGCCAGGGCCGTTTGCATCCGGTCGGCTTTAGTTAGCGCGTTATTTAACGAAACCTCCAGAGCGGTGGCCGAACGCAGGGCATCTTCGTACGATCGCCAGAACTGAGCGGTTTCCTGGGCGGTAGCTCCTTCCAACGCTCCTTCACGCAGCGGCACTACCTCAAAGCTAACCGGCTCCGACAGTTCGGTGATCTCGCCGTCCACCTGTTTGTAAAGCGTAGCGGTGTAGGTTCCGGGAGCGACCATCAGACCCTGCGGAAGTTCGTCTTCGGAAGTCTCTTCGTCCAAATGAATAGGGTAGGGCGAGGGATACCGTAAGTCCCAGGCAACCCGGTGGAAGCCGCTTTCGGTAGGGCCATCTACCCGGCGGATGGCGTTGCCCTGACTGTCTTTAATTGCCAGCCATATTTTAGGCTCGGCCTGCGTCATTTCAGTAGCCAACTCATCCCAACCGGGGAATGGCACATTTTGGCTCTGGGCGTTAAGCGCTTTCTCCTGCTTCATTCGCTGATCTTCCCTAGTCGTTAATCCATCCTTCAGATAGTAGGTCAGTACCGCCCCGAACGGAGGGTTAGGAGCTACGAAGTGCGATGCGCCCTGCGAGCCTTTTTCGTCGTCGAAGCTCAGATGAGAACGGGGCACGTACCAGTCGGCATCCTGAGGTTCAAACAGCGTAGCCTCGGCCAGTAGCTGCTCTTCCGATACTCCCCGCAGCACACTATAATCATCTAGGATGTAAATACCTCGTCCGAAGGAAGCGGCTACCAGATCATCTTCCCGCTTCTGAATTGCCAGATCGCGGAAGGAAATAGTCGGTAGTCCGCCGGTTAGTTCGGTCCACTGGGTTCCGGCATCGTTAGTGAAGTAGATACCAAACTCCGTAGCCAAAAACATCAGTTCCGGTTTCACGTGATCCTGCACTAAACGCCAAACCAGCGTGCGATCCGGAAGGTCATTCGCGATAGATTGCCAGGTTCGGCCTCGGTCGGTACTCTTCACCAAATATGGTTGGAAGTCGCCGTACTTGTGATTATCTAGGGCGACATAAACCGTGCTGGCATCATGCAAATCAGCTTTAATATCGTTGACAAAAGCGGTAGCGGGTACGCCGGGCATGCTACCCACATCAATTTTTCGCCAGTTATTTCCCCCGTCTTCGGTTGCCTGCACAATACCATCGTCGGTTCCGGCGTAGATCAACCCTTCCTGCTGCGGCGATTCGGCCAAAGAAGTTATCGTATTATAATTAGACATCGCTCCTACGTCCCAGGCACCGTCCCAGCTTTGTACTCGTCCCATGATGGGCAACTCAAAGCGGTCCTGATCTTTGGTTAAGTCATCCGAAATAGCCGTCCACACATCGCCCCGATTGTCCGATTTCCAGACTCGCTGAGAGGCGAAGTAAATACGCTTAGGATCATGAGGGCTAACCAGAATGGGTGAGTCCCAGTTGAAGCGTTCGTAGTCTTCATCCGCTCCCGGCTGAGGTTGAATATCTACCACTTCTCCGGTAGTCATATCAATGCGCGATAATGTTCCTTCCTGACGCTCAGCGTAGATAATGTCAGGATTGCCCGGCTCAGTAGCCGGTTGGTGGCCATCCCAGTTAAGTACCACTCGCCAATCTGAATTCTGAATGCCGTGTACGTTATCGGTTTGGGAAGGGCCGCCTTGCGTGCTGTTATCCTGGGTTCCACCGTAGATATTATAGAAAGGTTCGGCATCGTCTAGGGCAATTTTATAGTACTGCGTCACTGGCAGGTTTTCCATAAAGCGCCAGTTATCTCCTAAATCAAAGCTTTCGTATAATCCACCGTCAGTACCGACTAGCAGGTATTCGGGATCATCCTTGCGGAAGGCAACCGCGTGGTTGTCGCCGTGCTTGTGAGCGTTGTTCAGTCGCTTAAAGGTTTTCCCGCCGTCCTCGGAGTACTGCATGTGAGAATCTACCAGGTACAACCGCTCAAACTGATGGGGCGAAGCGTAGAGTTCCTGATAATAATGAGGACCGGTGGCACCAGCTACCGCATCCGACCGCTTTTTCCAGGTGCTGCCCCGGTCAGCGGAACGATACACTCCTCCTTCGCGACGATCTAGCTCAATAGCCGCGTACACTATATCCGGCTGCTGAGGCGAAATGGCCAGACCAATCTTTGCCATATTCCCCGAGGGCAATCCGGTAGTAAGCTTCTCCCAGGTTTCACCTCCATCTTCACTACGGTGAATACCCGAACCCGAGCCACCTCCCAGATAGTTAGCCACAGTACGGTGCCGCTGCCAGGTAGCCGCGTACATCCAGTCCGGATTGCGCGGATCAACCGCAATATCGGTAACCCCAACCCATTCGTTATCACCCAGCGTTTTGTTCCAGGTTTGGCCACCGTCGGTAGACTTATAGAGGCCACGCTCGCCGCCTTTGTTCCACAGCGGCCCCTGAGCAGCTACCCAGATCACATCGGAGTTTTCCGGATGAATAATGATTTTAGAAATGTGCTCCGAAGCTTTCAATCCCATGTTCTCCCAAGTTTCTCCACCATCGGTACTACGGTAGATTCCGTCGCCGTAGCCTACGTGGCGGCCGCCAACGTTTTCACCGGTCCCCACCCACACTACGTGCGGATTGTTAGGATCAACTGTAACACAGCCAATGGACTAGGAGTCTTCAACGTCAAAATTAGGCTCAAAGGTGACCCCAGCATTGGTAGTCTTCCAGACACCCCCGGAACCCACGGCCACGTACCAGGTGTTAGGATCTTCGGGGTGAATGGCTACGTCGCCAATGCGCCCCGACATAAAGCCCGGACCCAGGCTACGAAACTCCAGTCCGGCAAAGACCGAGTCGGCCATGATGCCGGAGGTACTGCTTTCACTGCTGCGGTTTCTTCGCTGCGCGTAACTATCGAGAGTGAACACTAACGATAGTCCGATTACCAGAAATGAAGTAAGGAATCTTTTCATAACGAGGTCAGTAGTGTTTGTGAGTATTTCTAAAATTTACTTTTGCAAAGAAGAGCAAAATTAAAAGAATATCCTGCATCACCAGGACTATTCTGAACTAAAGTGTCTTTACAATTATAGCTTATAGGCCTGCCGGGCCAGCAGCTTCCAATCGCCCTTTTGTTTTTGCCATACCAGCAGCACTCCCAGGTGAATGCTTGCCTGGTTGCCGTTATCTACCACATCGGCTTTTAGCTCGTGTCGAACCAAAGCGGTATTGTTCACTACGGTAATAGTCTGGTTAGTCAAATCCATATTTTTGAAGTCGGACTTGCCACTAGCGAGGGCTTCCACAAATTGGGCTTTATCTTCCAGCAGTCCGCTGGAGTGACCGTAGGTGAGTTCGTCTAGCGCCATCTCTTTCAACGCAGCTTCGTCAGCTTCTACCATTGCCGTTCGTAGTGCTTCTACGGCATCGGCTACGGCTTTTTCTTCTTTAGACTGGGCAAGAAGGACTTGGGTAAAAACAAGACTGATGATTAGTGTGCTGAGTGTTTTCATAAGTTGGTTGTTCTGGTATGGAAAGTGTTTTTATTGTCTTGTTATTCTTTCTGTAAACTCACTGTCTAACAGTTGAAGCAATATTATTGGCGCTGCACCTCCTGTATTCATTTTTTGTATTAACTCCTTCATAAATATGAAGAAGAGTCTATTTAATCCAGCATCTCCTTCATCTAAATTGTCTTGATAAATTGAGTTACGATACCTCCAAACTGGTTGCTCGGATTCGTACTCATCAGCCCAAGATTCAAAATCAATCATATTGAACTCGACATACTCAAAGTCAGGACAATTCTCCTTAGTTTCAGAGAGTTTTTTCTTCACATTAAAATTTAGTGAAATCCAACCTGACCAGGGACAGCAATACACACCTATCAAATTTGGCTCGCCTACCTCTCGTCTAAATTTTGAGATGCCATCAATAAGAAAATGTTCAATCTCGCTTCTGTATTCCTCTAAATCTACCATCTAGTATTTTTGTGCTATCAATTCTGATAAATGCGGGCGACGTAGCCGCCACCGGGAGCCATTTTGATGGTTAGCTGTTTATTATCTGGTACATCTACGGATGTTTTTTCAAAATCGCGGGCTACCTGTTGGGCGTTGATGCCGTCGCGGAATACTTCGGCCTGGTAGTTACCTTCGCTGAGGAACGATAAGTCTAGGGTCATTTCGCGGGCATCCCAGTTAGTGAGAGCACCTACGTACCAATCATCTCCCTTACGGCGGGCGATGGCTACGTACTCGCCTACTTTACCGTCCAGTACCTGGGTTTCGTCCCAGACGGTAGGTACGGCGGCAATAAACTCGGTGCATTCCGGTTCTTCCTCATAGGCAGTAGGGGCATCGCAGAGCATGTTGAAGGGTGATTCAAAAATGACGTACTGGGCTAGTTGTCGGCAGCGGGTGCCCTGACTCATGGGTTCAGTAAACGCTGGTCGGTAGTTGTCTTTAATGGCGTTACGCATCGCCACCTGGGTGTAGTCC
>CAKZYJ010000055.1 GCA_937884755.1 uncultured Flammeovirgaceae bacterium | reverse complement strand
ACTTGTATAATCATCCGGAGAATACGTTGCCTAATGATTTGCAACTGACGCTAGACTCTCACTTTGTTTCCTGCATGATTATTTACCCTAAGTACGGCACAGCCCCAGTGCGGGTGATCCGCAAATCGCGCCCCGATGAATACGGGCACCAGCGGTACTACGATCAGTTGGGTTATATTTATGTGCTGTCAGGCCACGTAGATGAATCACCCTACGAGGCGCCACATACGGCTGGCGAAAGACGAAAATATTTCCTGGACAAGGCCCGCGAGTTGTTGCTGGATGGAAAAAATATCGTGATCTGCCCGGAAGGAAGAAACATTGCTACCAAAGACTCACCCCTACCCTTCAAAGCCGGTGCCTTCCGGCTAGCCGCCTACGTTCGCCCCGAACCCCTGATTGTACCTATTGCTGTGGCTAATTTTGATGAAAAACTCACCCGCACTACCCTCAGTGCCATTGTACACCCGCCCTTTCGTCTATCCGACTACGTACCCGAGCCAGTAGAAGATCAGCAATTATTCAATTTCATTAACAGCTACCAAAAGCAATACCAACAGTACGTACAACAAGCAATTGCCCTAACTCAATGAGTCTTTTCATAAGCTCAAAAATTCGCATTCCAACGTCATTGCGATGAGCAAAGCGAAGAAGCAATCTCCCCAAAGTGAAGGAGATAGCTTCGTCGCTTCGCTTCTCGCTATGACGTGCTCTGTTTCAATCTAATCGCACTCAATTATTGCTATCATCAAAGTTGAAGTACCCTCAATAAGCTTCATGTAAAACTAAATGAAACTGATAAACTATAGCGTAGCTTCCCTTACCATATCAACCAGAATAGAAAAGCGTTTGGGGCTTACTATAGGACTTTGTGAAAGATAAAAATGCTATATCACCCTCATATAGTACGCCAAAAAAGTTTTTTGTACTAAAAGCACTTCATATACGGCAGATAATTTTTTTGTGTTCTGAAAACAGCTTCATATACCATATATAATTTTGTTGACGTAGTAAATGAAGTTCATATGACGCAAATAATTTTTTTGAAGCGACATATCAACGGTCACCCGTCTTAGAATTTTTCAATAACTTTTATGTAGCTTTGATTTGTTATTTTTTTTATTAAATAAGTTTTATTCATACTTTTTTAGCTGAAAGTGAGGTTTTCCAAGCTTTCGTTTTGTCATTCTGACTATCTATTTAAAATTTTTGAAAATATATACATATTATCTAAAATATGCCTTTCTTTTAATCTCATACGATTACAAATAGATGTTAGATCAATCGTTTTCAGCAGAGAACTTTAGAAAAATACTAGATTTAGAAAACCGTAAAGGGGTTCATGTCGAGGACAAATTATCGCTGACCAATGTCAGAAGCATAAATGAAAAAATAAAACAGGTCAATATTAAAATTCGATACTCAAGAAAAATCAAAGACAAAGAAAATTTAAAACTTTTCTATGAAGATAAAAAAGCTTTGAGGGAGCAGAGAGAAAGAGAGCTTAATAATGAGCTAGAAAGGATAAGTCAAAAAATAGCTAAAAGTGATTTTAAAATAGAGCTTAACAGAATTAATATCCCTGGTAAAAAACCGATATATACAACTTCTAATATTGCTGAATACTATTTTGCAATAAAGCAAACTCAGCGAAATATTTCACGCCTATATGGGGTAAAACAAGCAGATAGAAATGCCATTGTTACTCAAGTAATTTCTTTGCTAAGCGATGGATTTCCGAAATATGTTATCAGGACTGATGTAAAAGATTTTTATGAAAGTATTAGCCATTCAACTTTGCTGAATAAAATCATAAATGATAATCTCTTGGCACCTTTTTCTAAAAACATTCTCAAAAGTGTCTTAAAATCTTATGAAAAAGAATCAGGTTCAGACAAAGGTATCCCCAGAGGAATAGGAGTAAGTGCTTACTTAGCTGAGCTATACATGCGCGATATTGATAATGAAATTCTGGACCTAAAAAGCGTTACCTATTATGCTAGATATGTAGATGATATTATTATTATCTTTACTCCTTCCCCAGATGAAGGAAGCAGAAATTATTTACAGGAAATAAAAACCATTTGTGAGTCAAATCATAACACGATACTGAATCCAGCGAAGACTGTTGTAACTGATGTACGTACACCAACTAATTGTAGTCTTGATTATTTAGGCTATAAAATTATCTTTGGAGCTCACACTGTAAAAGTCAAGCTTACTCATTCAAAAACTAAAAAATATCGTGATAGGATCAGCTTAGCTTTTGATGATTACAGAAATCTTGCAAAGGTAAACGAAAAAAGTGCTCGCAAAGTCCTTGTCAAAAGGATTAGATTTTTAACTGGTAATACAAGGCTATCAAATAATAAAAAAAATATACTTACAGGTGTATATTACTCCAACAAGCATTTAAATGACCTAAGCCAACTTGATGGTATTGACAGTTTCTTGACTTATCATATAAATCAGTTAACCTCGTCTCGCTTAAAAACCCGATTACAAAAGTACAGTCTCAGAGACGGATTTGAGAATAAGAGATATTCCCCCTTCAATACAAAAGAATTGTCAGAGATTATGGGTGTTTGGAAGGTATAATATTGAAGTATGAAAAAGAAAAAATACATAACAAACAAAAAAGAAAGAGTTATCCTATCAGATGTTCTTCCTTATGAACTACCTGCAACTTTTTCTAACAGATATTTTTACGATTTCCTTCTCGAAAACAAAATCAGATTATCAAATGATAAAATTCTCTGGAAAAAGAAGGATGACGCATTGAAAGTAATTATTAAACTTTTATTTGGTCTCAATGCTAATCAAATATTGTCAGAATCAGACAATGAGATTCAATTCAAAAACCACACTTTGAGAACGATCCCATTTGGATATAAAATCTTTCACAAAGAAAAAGAATTTAGAGAATTAACTGTGATACACCCGTTGAATCAACTTGCTGTAGTTGAATTTTATGACAAATACAAAGAACTAATATTGTATTACTGCAATATTAGTTCTTTTTCTATTAGACGGCCCCATAAGCTCGCAAAGTTCACTTACCACAAAGACAAAACCCATTTTCAAACACTCGCGCATGATCATGAGCACAAGACCGTTGAGGAATTTGATAAGGAATATGAAAACCTCAAAACCTTTTTTGTTTACAAAGAGATAAGCAACATATATAAATTCTTCGAGTCTTATAAGTATCATCGTTGTGAAAAGAAATATGACTACCTATTTACCTTTGACATCTCGAAGTGTTTTGACAGTATTTATTCCCACTCCATTACTTGGGCGCTTCTTAGTAAAGATGCAGTAAAGGATAATATTGGAAAATCTTCAAAAACATTTGGTGGTGCTTTCGATAAGTTTATGCAAAACCTAAATTACGGAGAAACCAATGGAATCGTAATTGGCCCAGAGTTTTCCAGAGTTTTTGCTGAGTTAATTCTTCAACAGATAGACCGCAATGTTAAAAGAATACTAAGAAAACAAAACCCACCTCTTGTCAATAGACGTGATTACGAGATATTCAGATATGTAGATGATATTTTCGTATTTTATAACGAAGAAACTACCAGAGAGGAGATAATTAAGATCTACCGTTTGCAACTGATGAAGTTCAAATTAAGCATCAACGAAGCGAAGTCTAATTTACTAGAAAAACCACTAATTACGGGTATAACGAGAGCTAAACTCAAAATTACAGATTTAATTGATGGTGCTTTCTCCTTCAAAGAGAACGAGGTGATGAAGGAAAATGAAGAAGCTGTTAAAAAATATTCTTTTTATTTAAGCGCCAATCGACTAATAACGAGATTTAAAAATGTGCTTATTGAATCTCAGGTTGGATATAGAGAAATACAAAGTTATTCATTAGCTATTATTGATCGGAAAGTTTATAAGCTTATCAAAACGTATAATGAAATTGAAGAACAGAGAAAGTACGAAAATAAAATCTGTAAAACACTCCTAGAAGTCCTTGATTTTACCTTCTTCCTATACTCAGTATTCCCAAGGGTAAGCACAACAATTAAATTATGTATGATAATTAGCAAAGCCACCAAATTTGCCAAAGTCAAAGATAATTTTAACCTAGACAATAGGCATCAGATATTTAAAAAGGTATATGATGAGATTTTTTTAGTATTAAAAAAATATGAGAGTTCAGAACAAACTCAGGTTGAAACTTTATATCTTCTTATTGCGCTTAGAGAACTTGGACGAGAGTATAGACTCACAGAAGAAGTAATTTGCAAACACTATGGTATCGACTTAGAGAAAGAAGAATGTATAAATCACTTAAACTACTTTTCAATAACCGTTTTATTATTCTATATCCAGAATACTACTCGTTATTCTAAGATGAAGGAAATACTCCAAAATCATATTCTCAGGAAGTTTAAAACGATTGACCAAACTAGAAGACATAAAACTACAGAGTTGATATTTATATTATTTGATCTCCTTGCATGTCCCTACTTAGATCAAGAATTCAAAAATAATTTGCTTGCTTTTTATGGAATTTCTACTAGCTCGAGAGATTTAATATCTGAGATTGTTAACTTTAGGAAATATTGGTTTACCAAGTGGACAGATTTTGATTTTGGTAAAGAACTAGAGGCAAAGAAAAGCCAAGAGGTATATTAAGGTATTGCGCTCCGTCCAAATTACTAACCTTAATGGTTCACACACAAGCGCAGATTTCAATTTCAGATAAAACGGAATTGGAATGTAAAGCAGCCAGGGCGAGCTGCTTTTTTTAACAATTTTACCGATTCAATGTATGTGCTTTTCGTATCTGCATGTTAGCCTATGCTAAGTGTTTTGTAACGTTTTTATCAACGAAATTGCTCAATAATTTTAGCATCTACCCAGTAAATATCGTTATTACTGGTATAAAACAGATATTTTCCGTCTTTACTAACAAAGGGGCAAAGCTCATGGTAGCCACTATTTATTGGCTCTCCCATGTTTTTAGCTTGAGACCATGTTCCGTCGGAATTTTTAAAGCTAATGTATAAATCTCCCACCCCTAGCCCTTCGGATCTTTTGGCACAAAAGATAATGTATGATTCGTCAGGATCAACAAAGACATCCGCTTCATAATGCTCAGAATTAATAGAATTGCCCAAGGGTATGGCCGGTTGAAATTCCCCATTAACGTTTTTAGATGAGTAGATATCAAAGTTAGTTAGTGATTCTCGGTTTGATGCAAAATACATTGACCCATCATTGGTAAATGAAATATAGTATTCACTCCCGTCTGAATTAATACTCGGCCCGGCATTGATAGGATCAGACCAGCCTTCTTCGGTTCTTTCCACATACCAAATATCATGATCAAACTCTTCACTCAATCCATCTGATGACCTTTTGGAAATAAAGTAGAGTCTTTTTTCATCAGGGGAAAGAAAGGGGTCGTTGTATCCCCACTTCTCGTTAGGAAGTATTGCTTCTGGAGTACTCCAGGTATTACCCATTAGCTTTGAGTACTGAATATCTATTCTCCCATTTCTTCTGGCGCCATAAAAAAAATCCGTTGCTTCCTCATTAAAAACTGAGCCGTACTCCAACTCTTCTTTTGTGGAGATTACACCCGGAGCAAATAATTCGGGGGTAAGCGATGGCGGGGTTTGCCCTAAATATTTCAGGTCGTCATCTACTTTTTCTGAATCACCTCCGAATAGCGCTAAGAAAAATAATAGAAAAGGATTGAGTATAGAGTTCATGAGGCTTGGTATTTAGAGATTGTGTAGGTACCTCTTCTATAAACGTGGTATTGCAGTTATATTTTCTAATAGTCTGAACAGATATAGCATTTAGATAGAAAATATACATCTCAGTCGTGAAACCGAAGCGGATTACGCATTCTATTCCCGTTGATAGATGGTAAAGGATAATAAATCACGCGCAGCATGTTCGTACTATTATCATATCGGTAAGTTGGCCTAGGTAAAATTGTGGTCCCCGTTGGAAGAACAGGCGGTATGTTTCTGTAAGTAGAATGATTTTCTCAGAAAACGACTTTTAATAAATTCCGTAATTTACAGCATGGAAAACCTACTCGACCGAATCACCCTCAACCCAGCTATCTGCCACGGAAAACCCACCATTAGAAATAAACGCTATCCGGTTGATCTGATATTAGATTTACTAAGTGCCGGAATGACTGAGGAAGAAATACTGGAAGATTATCCGGCATTGGAGAAGGAAGATATTTTGGCTTGTCTGGCCTACGCCACGCGGTTAACCAAAACTAAGACGTACATTAAAACTGCATGAAGTTTCTAACGGTTCGCCGCTGCGATTGATGCTCAGCTACCCGTGAAGATGTGCGAAATTCTTCAATCTTTAGGGCTAAATGCCATTCATGTAGATGATCTTCCCAAAGGTGACGAAACTTCGGATACTGATATTTCCACGTACGCTGACCAGCATGAGCTAATAGTGATTTCTAAAGACACTGACTTTTATCATTCTCACATGATATTGAGAAAACCAGAAAGACTATTACTCATTACAACCGGGAATATAAAAAATCGCCAATTATTTGATCTTATTCGCTCCAATGCATCAGCTATTCAAAATTTGTTTACAACCTGCCACTATGTAGAGATGAGTAATAGCAGTATTATCGGCCATGAACAGTAGTTGCTGGCTTAAGTTTACCTTTGCTAAGGGTAGTAACTCTTTCGTTAATTCTTGGCAAAGTGGTTCATTGCCCTACGGGCATGGATGTAGCATCCATAGACATTGTTAGGCACGGGATTACAAATCCTACGTAACGTTGAAGAGTAAAAAAGTTGTCATACTTTTCAATGCAACATTTCAAAAAAGAATAAAGATCTACGAATACAAATTATAATTTGAAGGGAATTCCAATTTTGCTTAGCTTCATGTATGTTAAGTGGATAAGAGGAAGGACATATTTTACTAGTGCAAGTAGACGCTAGGTAATAGTCTGTCTTAGCAAGATTTACCATACTGTAACATAAAAGGTATCGTTACAGTCGTAGAATTTACATAACTATTCTAATCATGTGTTACAGACTTCTACTTTTGCTATTGTTATGTACCCCACTACTAGGGTTTGCTCAGGCTGAATGGGAAACTCAAAAGAACGGAATTAGGATTGAGTATGGGATTGCCGCATTCAGAGTTGATGGTACAACTGGCACCTATTTTGGCGGAGTGTGGAGTCGTCAGTTCTCTAAAAGAGTGAACCTGGAAATCGTTGCCAATCATTTTGACTTTTCGGAAGGACGCCCCTCTAAGGTTCTAAACCATACGCATGGTTGGGGGATTGAAAGTAATATTCTTTATCATTTTGTAAACCAGAGAAGAATAAAATTTTTCCTCGGAGCAGGACTGCAAGCTTCCCGGTTAGTGTATGAATACACCACTGGTTCTAACACCACCGCCACATTTCACGTAAGAAACTCAGATACACCAATACTAACCCTAGATGAAAATTCTTCGGGAAGTTACTCCATCGCGAGTCCGGGAGTAACACTACTTGCCGGAACGAAAATACTCATTGCTAAACACTATTATCTTACTATTGAACCGGTATTGCTGCCCCCTCCCGGACCTGTACTGAATACCGTACGCATAGGGTTTGAGGTACGTTTTTAGAGCTAAAGCGACCGTTGAAGCTGCATCGATTTCAGCAAATGGATAAGATCAGTATATTAAAATTCACTAACACTTACTTCATATAAGAGAGATTATCGCAGCTGGGATTGCAACATTGCTACTAAGGAAATGTGTGTTAGTTGATATGGCTAGTAGATTTTTTTATTCCAATTTCATATACTTTGAAGCTTTCCAAAGATATGTTTCACAACATCTTTTGTCCAGATATGCTGTGAATTCTGCATGGGACCATCCGGTTAGCTTCCCTTCTAGGGTGTATACTTCTAAGAATACCGAACTTAAGGGATTGTCGTATTCAAAATAGTAAGAACCTTGGTATTGATGTCTGATCCAAGCGCCGTAGTTTGGCAAAAGTGTAGAATCTGAATTAATAATAGATTCATCTTCTTGGATGCGTTCTTCTAACCAAGCGGGAAGCTCAGGATTAACATCAGCAGGTTCGTCTGATTGGCACGCCACGAAAAATAAAAAGACGATTTCAAATGCAAGAATTAGCACTGTTTTCATGGACGTTTTGTTTAAGTTATAGTCAAAATAAGCTATTTATTCGTGTTGTATCATTGTCTGATTGTAAAAACACATGGCAACAGTCAAACCCAACGGTGTAAACCTCGTTGATAACAACCCTTTCATTGATAATACCCCGGAATAAAAAATCGCTTCCTCCTACCTCAATACGTTCAGCATCAGTATCGGAGAAAATGGTATACTGACCATTCGTTTGTTGCCACTCGCTAGGAATCTCCTCAGCAAAATAGTCACCCCCTGTTACCGTAAATCGGTCTAAGGCAATCGGACTACCTTGCTGATCTTCCAGGCGAACGGATACCACTTTTAGTATGAGGGTGCAAAATCTAGATTGTCCATCATTTCTACATTGCTCTACGGCAAAAAGCTTAGGTTCTTCTTCCTTACAGCTAACACCTAGGGAAACAGCTATCAGTGCAATAACAAATATATTCTTCATTGTTAGTCATGTCTATACTATTGTAGACACAGCATACATTCTAATAGTTGTTACGCTTCTACGAATTTTTTACTACTAGAAAGAATAGATTACAGTAGTGTAAATATCCCTCCCGCGTGATGCAAGTACTCTATACATAAGGAGAACGGGAAGGCGCGAATAACTATGATTTCCTTTCAATCCTTACCCACGTAAGAGAGCAAATAATCATGATTTCTAAGTGACAAAACAGTCGGCTAGTTTTGGACTCTCTTATTGTCAAACCACGAAAGTAAAAATGGGGAAATGGAATGGATATATACAAACCACTAAAATCATTAACTACTCGATGGTATGCATTACTGGGCTACCGATTTTAGCCTTTACAAAAGTTAGTAGCATTAGAACTATAGGGGCAATTACTGTTGTCTCCAGTCAAATCCGCCCACTAGGAGAAAGGAGATAAAAGCCTCTTATTGCGTTTCTGTACTAAGAGGTGAGAGATAATGTAATATTCATAAAACGAATAAGAAGATTATGGTACCAGTGGTAAGCTTTTGCGGTCGTTTGCTAAGGGGCGCCAGCGTTTGGGGTGCGGGTGCTCCGACAGATTGACGTATACGCTGAAAGATTCTTCCCCATCCCACTGTGTCGCCGTAATGGTTGCCTCAAAGGAATGATACCCTGTGCCGGGTTCAACCAAGGTGGCTAAATCATCAAGCATTCTGAAGCTACCGGAGTTTTCGGTATTAAAGCCAATCAAAAGCTGCCCTTGGAGCTTGGAAGCCAGATGATACATCACATCAACCAGTATCGTACATGAATGATCAGCTTCGGAAGGCTGGGTATGGCTGATAGAAATAATTTGAATCGAATCTTTTTCCAACGTAGAAACAGCAGCGGTTTCTTGTCCGTAGCTAGCCACATAGGAAAAGCTGAGGGTTATGCTACCGAAAATGACAAAGGCCAGCGAAGTAGCTCTTCGAAGTAGACTGACAGATTGTGGTTGCATTGTGCTGTTGATTCTCTCTCAAATTCAATGTAGTAAATTTTGAAAGAAAACAGGAGTTTCTAGCTACCTTCTCTTAAGCAGATAAAGCAAGCTAATCTTCGCCCCAGCTAAGCGTAAAATTCTAAAAGGTCATCCCTGCCGAGGCACTACGCTTTTGTTAGTGATAACGAGAGACTTTGTTCTTGAGGCAGTCTGGCTAGTTACTCCATATCTGAACAAATACTTTTTGCAAATTGGTTAATAGCCCCACGGGCATGGATGTAACATCCATAGGCATTGATTACACAGGATTACAAATCCCGCGCAGCGATAGGGAGGTGAGGTGTAATAAAGGCCGAAACTAGTTGATCACTCCTTGTCTTTATCTTCCAGTTGGTCTAAAAAGCCCGGTAATTGTTTACCAATTCGTTTTTCTACCCGTTTCATATCATCACAGAACTCGATCATCAGGGTAATTACATCGCGCTCTATTAACTTTTTACTATGTAGGATGTTAAAGATTGATCCGCGCACGCTATGGGGGGAATATTTGGTGAGTAACCGTTC
This sequence comes from uncultured Flammeovirgaceae bacterium, assembly GCA_937884755.1. Classification (GTDB taxonomy): domain Bacteria; phylum Bacteroidota; class Bacteroidia; order Cytophagales; family Cyclobacteriaceae; genus Tunicatimonas. The sequence continues at coordinate 27,068 of CAKZYJ010000055.1, read as the reverse complement.
GGTGTGGGTATCTACAAAAGATAAGATGATCACATTAAATGCTATATATAACCTACGGAACTGAACAAGTACAGGCACTGGAAGCGCAGTAGGGTAACTCTCTTTGCGGGCGTCAAGGTCGGTCCGAAGTTCTAGTAAGGTTTGTTGCAGCTTCATAATTGAAGTTACAAAATTCAATGACTTTGCTCAGCAAAATAATCAAGAAATCCTGCTCACTATGCCTTAAGCATTGGTGTAACAGTCCACCCATTCTTATTTACATGATCTGCTCCCGATTACAGTTAGTTCACCGTAATTGCCCTACGGGCATGGGTGTAACATCCATAGGCATTGATTGCACGGGATTATAAATCCCGCGCAGCGTTCGAGTAGACTTTCCTGCTAATCTTGCCATATCGGTGCGTAGGCCTAGGCGGCCCCGCCCGAAAGTTTAGCGCTCATGGAATGACAGGGGGGTGTAAGCCTTGTGGGGAGAAGCTTGAGAAACCCCGCTTTGAGCTTTCCGCGCCGCGTAGGTTTGATTTTTCTTTGGCCGTCGTGGCGTTACACGCTGGACGCGATTCGTTTCTTTGTATCAAGTCGGCCCGACCGGGACGGGGTCTCCCAGACAAAGAAATGAACGAAGGAAGTACGTTGATGAGAGATTAAGCCTCCTGTGCAGAGTTAATATCATTTAGAAATACATTTTATAGATTAAAATCTAATTTACTTTTGCCAGGTTTTGATCCCGAAATAATCTTATACTGCATAGTGACCCATTACTATGATTTTCTACTCCAAATCCTCAGCATTGCGAATGGGTATACCGACAATGAACTGAAAACTACGGTTGGCTTGATACTCGGGTACGGCATCAATCACATCGCGGAAACCTAAGTAGTAACGCAACTGTAGATAAACTCCTTTTCCCTGTTTGAGAAAGTAGCCAGTATGCAGCATCAGTCCGTAGTCGAGGGCACGAACATCATCGGAAATATTATTGGAATATAGTAATTCGTTATCACCATCTTCCCGATAAAAGAAGTCTTTGGCACTCAATAAAATATGCAACTGTGGCCCTAAACCTGCTCGCCACTTTTCATTAAACTTATAGTGAAGCATAAAGGGTAGCCCCAAGTAATTCAGACGGCGCCGAACGGTAGATTCCGCTAACAGCTCATCCAGACCTTCATCTTCTAGTGAGTAAGGAGAGATAGCCCCGGCTCCAAACTGACTGACCGGAAATCCGCCGGTATGAAGAAATAGATTATCACTGATTTTAATATCGGTATAAAAACCAATCAGTAAGCCCAGATTAAAAGATCCTTCGTCAAACTGAGTAAGATTGCTTACATTTCCGCCTACCTGAAATCCCATCTGGACAACATCCGGATCTAATTTATCTTTGCCGGCAAACATCAAGCCCATTAGCAATTGAGCCTGAACAGTAGTAACTCCCAACAGGATCAGTAAAACACTTAACGAAATTTTCATAGTTAGCGGGTAGTAGTACGAAAGTGAAAGTAAGCAATCTTACTAACTCCTCACTCACAAAATATGAAACCGAACCTAAAAAGCCTCTTAGGACTGAGCGTCGTCAAATTCTTCGCCTGAATCCAGCTTTTTGGCATCAGATGAGCCGCCAAAGATTTGGGTAGGAATAATCTTTTTGATGAAGGAAGAAGCGCCCTGATCAGATTTTTCAATTTCAACCTCCGCTTCGCGCAATGCCCGCTGCCACATGGGGGCAAATCCCTGTGCACTTTCGGTCATAATGGCAATTGCTCGCTGATACACGTGCATGTTCATCACTTCGCGCCGGCCCGGCTTTTGAGCCAAAGACTGGTTGGTGATTCTTAGATTTTCATTTTCCTTCTTTAATCGTTCTAATTCTTTGCGACGGTTTTCGGTAGCTTCCGCTTCAATCTCCATCTTATTCTGTAGGTGGTTCTTCAGCGTTTTGATTTCGTTCTTTAGTGCACCACGCTTGGTACGTTCGCTGATGTAAACAATTAGTAACAAAATAAGCCCTACGCCTAGGCCAATTAAAAAGGGTTGAATATATACGTTTAATTCTTCCATAATGATGTAGTTAGGTATCCGAAAGGTAGTAACAAACTCGATTTACTAACTAATCCGATGCTACTTAGTTCACTTTTCCATTGATCACCCAACTATCTTTATTTCAATTCTGCTGAATTTGAGGTAGTTTTATACTACAACAACCAACCCTACTATGAAACGCAAACAACTTTTTGAATTCGAAGACCAGGCCTGGTTTCCGCACTGGATTCGGGAATGTATGACCCGCTACATCGTCGCTGTGCATCGTTTATTGGGCACATCCAAAACCCTGGCGAAACTAGTTGCTCGTGCGATGGAGCACTCTACTACGCACCGAATTATTGACCTCTGTTCCGGAAGCGGTGGACCTATGCTGGAAGTAGCCGATATTTTACGCAAGCATTACGGCTACCCTGAACTTACACTAACACTAAGTGATCTTTATCCGAATCAGGAAGCGGCCACGAAGCTAAATCAAGATGGCAACGAGCATACTGAGTATTTAACCCAGCCGGTTAACGCCGCCGATCTGGATAAAAACCTGGAAGGCGTACGCACCATGGTATGCAGCCTGCACCATATGCCCCCCGAAGTAGCAAAAGGTATTTTGAAAAACGCTCAGCAGTCTCAGCAACCCATTTGCATCTACGAAATTAGCGACAATTCTATTCCTCGGGGAGTACGCTGGCTCGCCCTGCCCACCACCTTCATTATGGTTTTCTTTATTACTCCATTAATACGTCCGATGACCTGGCAGCAACTAGTTTTTACCTACTTGATTCCCATTCTTCCGCTGGCCATCGCCTGGGATGGAGCTGTGTCTAACATCCGCACCTATACCTTAAGCGACCTGGATACCCTGCTCGCTGATCTTCAGTCAGAACAATACACCTGGGAAAAGGGCACGCTGGAAGGTAAAGGGGGGAATAAACTATATCTACTGGGCTTACCGTTAGCCAAAAAGACCGAAGCCAACACCTCTCCCGAAAACACTGAACCGACCGTAGCTCAAGACTAACCATGAGAATCAACGTTTACCAATATCTAATTTTATCAAGTTTACTATTCTGTATCCTGGGTTTACTGTTTTCTGCTCAGGCGCAGTCCGTTTCGCTCTTTAACGGTCAAGACCTGTCGGGTTGGCACGTTGATGTTCCGGAAATGGATAAAGATACCTCAGTGGAAAGTCCTTTCCTGGTACGCGACGGCTTGTTAGTGAGTATGGGTACTCCGCCGGGTCATCTTATCACCGATCAAGCCTATCACGACTACCGGTTAGAAGTAGAGTACCGATTTGCTGGAGAACCCGGTAACTGTGGAGTATTGGTGCACGCTTCTACCCCTCGCTCGCTCTACGAAATGTTTCCGAAATCACTAGAAGTGCAAATGATGCACAAAAATGCCGGAGACTTTTGGTGTATTGTGGAGGATATTGAAGTTACGGATATGGAAGCCCGCCGGGGCCCGAAAAAGGATTGGGGCATTACCGAAGGCAAAGGCCGCCGTATTTTAAACCTGACCGATGACTCTGAGAACCCCGTGGGCGAATGGAACCGCATGGCAATTGAGTGTCTGGATGATAAAATCAAGGTTTGGGTAAATGATGATCTGGTAAATTACGGAGAGCGTTGTACGGTTCAGCAGGGGCAAATTGCCGTACAGGCGGAAGGTTCAGAAGTAGAATTCCGTAAGTTGTTGCTCACCCCTATCAGCCAAATAAGTCAGGAAGCACCTTAGTATCACTACTATTCCCAGCTATGAAGTGTATTTCAGCTTCTCTAATATTCATCCTCTACTTCACGTATTCCTTCGCTCAGGTTCCCGACTCCACCCAGCAACTATTTGCTGATTTAAACAATCTTTCTTGGAGTGCTGTGGATACAACATTGAATAACCCTGATTGGGAGAAGCACTGGAGGGTTGATGGCTATCGGGCCGATATTAAAGAAACCAATTCAGGTTTGCTATTTTGTGCTGGCCCCGTCGCATTTGATAATGGTTCGCACGCCGTGATGTGGACGAAGGAAAGTTTTAGCGGAGCCATTAAGATTGAGTTCGACTATACGCGGGTGGATGATATTTCTCGCTTCGTTAATATCATCTACATTCAGGCTACCGGTATTGGCACCGAGCCCTACGCTGAAGACATCCACCAGTGGGATTCACTTCGGACGGTTCCAACTATGTCGAAGTATTTTAGAAATATGAATGCCTATCACATCAGTTTCGCTGCTTTTGGGGTGAAGAATGATGACCCTGATTTTGATTATGTTCGCGCGCGTCGCTATCCGGTGCCACCCCAGGGAAATTTCTCAAAAGATACTGCGCTGCAGCCCGATTATTTTCGCACTGGTTTATTTCAACCCGGCACTTGCTATCGTATGACTATTATCAAAAAGGACAATCATCTGATTTTACAGGTCTCGAATAATGATACTGAAAAGTTTTTCTACTGGAACACCTCAGCTTTTCCCGCCATTGAGTCTGGTAAGGTTGGGATTCGCCATATGTATACGCGCTGTGCTCTCTATGAGAACTTTACCATTTCCAGCTTACAGCAGCGTAAACGGTAACATTCTTAATTAGCGGTTGGCGTTACAGAATCCTGACTTGGTGGCTTTCGCCAGAACTTCCGAATCTTTTTAAAGAAGAACACTGCTATAATCAGTAAACCAATAACGATGATGGCGGCAATGGGCCACAGAAACACTGAAAGTGCCGATAAGCCCGCCGAAGCCGCTGTTTCTACCGTGGTTACTACCGGGTTTGCTAAGCCACCCGTGGTTGCGGTAGAAGCTAAACGAGTATTGGCGTTTACTCCCTTTACGATACCCGCCGTTCCTCCTCCGGCAATAATAGCTAAGGCCCACTGCCACAGCGGATCAAGTTCAATCAAAGTAGAAGCCATCACCGCCGTTCCAGCAATAGTAGCAGTAGGTAACGAAATGGTATCCAGCAGATTATCAAACCAGGGAATAAAGTAAGCTAGAGTTTCTATTAGCGTCGCTACCCCTAAAGTAATCATAGCCGGAATCGTCCCGATCCAATGAAAAGAATCATTCACAGGAATAATCTCGAAGTAACTGGCTACACTTAAGACCAGTAGCGGCAAAAATATTCGGAAACCTACTGAAGCGGCCAGGCCCAGTCCAATAAAAAAAGGAGCTACATATTCAGTCATAGTCGGGTGGTGTTAGAGTGCTTAGGTGTTATAGTATATTCAGTTATTCGCTACAATAGCGTAGTTTTCAAGATAACTATTCTGAATATAGCAACATAACTCTCCCCACCGCATACCAGTCATACTAACACACTAACACCATAGTACCTTCTCCTCAAACATTTTGTATATTCGTATCACCACCTATACAAGTGACCAATGACTGTGGACCAGGTTCCCAACCTGATCGAGAGTCCATTGTGGGCTGAACACTAAAGAATAACCTAACTATGACTAGTCGATTCCTTCTACTACTATTTATCCTATCAGTAACTTTCTTCTCCTGCCAACCTGCGGAAGAACTAGAAGAAACCCGACGACCGAATGTACTCTTTATTCTGGCTGATGATCTGGGTTATCATGACCTGAGCAGTACCGGCAGCGAATATTACGAAACTCCCAATATTGACCGAATTGCCCAGCGGGGCATGCAATTCACTCAGGGCTACGCTGCCTGCCAGGTATGCAGCCCTTCCCGAGCTAGCATTATGAGCGGAAAGTTCCCGGCTCGGCACGGTATCACCGACTGGATTGGGGCCAAAACCGGTACCGACTGGCGCGATCTTAATCGTCATAATAAATTGCTTCCGGCCGAGTATGTGCACCGCTTACCGCAGGAATACACTACCCTTCCCGAAGCATTTAAAGAAGCGGGCTATACTACCTTTTTCTCCGGCAAATGGCATATTGGGAGCGAAGGTTCTTATCCCGAAGATCATGGCTTTGATATTAACAAGGGCGGCTGGGAAAAAGGCAGCCCAATGGGTGGCTTCTTCGCTCCGCATAACAACCCCAAACTGGAAGCCAAAGAACCTGGCGAAAGTCTGACATTGCGTCTAGCCAAAGAAATGGTAGACTTCATCAAGTCGCATCAAGATTCTGCCTTTTTTGCCTTTTTGTCTTTTTACGCCGTGCACGCTCCGCTAGAAACCACGCAGGAAAAGTGGGCCAAGTATCGGCAAAAAGCTGAGGGTCAGGGCATATCCGACACAGGTTTTGTAATGGAACGCCGCTTACCTATTCGGATAGTACAGGATAATCCGGTGTACGCCGGGTTGGTATCTACGATGGACGATGCGGTGGGTATAGTGCTGGACGCGCTGGAAGAACTAGAGCTGGATGATAATACCATTATTGTTTTTACCTCGGATAATGGTGGAGTGGCTTCGGGTGATGCTTACGCTACTACCAATCTGCCGCTGCGGGGTGGAAAGGGTTACCAGTGGGAAGGCGGCATCCGCGAACCCTACTTTATTGCGGTTCCCTGGATTGGTGCCGGAGATAAACAAAGTAATGTACCGGTATCGGGGGTAGACTTCTACCCTACCCTGCTAGATTTGGCCGGACTGGATCTAAGACCTACCGAGCATACCGATGGGGTGAGCCTGCTTCCGCTGTTGCAGGGCGATTCTATTGCCGAACGCCCGCTCTACTGGCACTATCCTCACTACGGTAATCAGGGGGGCGACCCTTCCTCTATTATCCGCCTGGGTGATTGGAAAATGATTCACTACTGGGAAGATAGTAGCCGTGAGCTATATAATCTAAAAGAAGACCCTAGCGAATCCGCTAACGTCATTGAGCAAAACCCGGGAGTGGCCGAGCAGCTTGGCCAGCAACTTGAGCAGTTTTTAGCCGAAACCCAAGCCAATACCCCCGAACCCGATCCTGAATACAATGAGCAACTAGCTCAGGAACGGCACGAACGCATAGTCAACGAACGCTTACCCCGCCTAGAACAGCAGCGTACTGACTTCCTGAAGGAAGACTGGCAACCCAACGATGACTGGTGGGGAAGCCAGATTAACTCCACTAGTCAGGATAATCTAACTGTGCGCGATTAGATTGAAAATTTGCAAACAGATAAACCTAAGTTGCTAGACAATTATTGAACCTCGAAATAGAGCAAAACTCGCAGTTATGAAAACGTTATTTTTTATTGGTATCAGCATCTTAATTTTAGCCGCCTGCCACACAGAGCCGGAGCAATTAGCTGATTTCAACGGAAGATGGTATAGGCTCGCTGATCGTCAGGACTACAAACAAGACACTGTTTTGAGAGCCCGACAAGGAGCGCAAAACATCAAGATTTTTCATGTATGGGAAGATGAAGGTTTATTCCGCTATGTGTATCGCAATGATACGCTGATCAGACGAACAACCACTCAGCTATACGCCAATTATGAGTTTAACTTTCTATCGGATACCGCAGGTGAAATGTATGTTTACAATATAAAAGATACGGATGGGTTAGACGAAAACACCAAATGGGCATTAGCTTCCAACTACCATTTTGAACTCAATACAAATAAAGGAGTCATTACGCGTAAAAACGCATTATCGGGTGCCCTAGACGAAATGACATATCATTGGGATGGAAAGAATCTAATTTTGGATGGTGCCCCATTGCAAAAGGCTGAATAATTTAGTCCAACCAAATGGCAATTTAGCAATGCAGTTGAGAATTGGTAAGTGGTAGCCCTTTATGAAAAAGAAGATTTTGATTACGGGAAGTTCGGGGCATTCGGGCCATCAGATAGCTAACTTGCTTCAACCAGCCTACGAGATTATTGGGGTGGATTTAGTAGAAGGTAAATACACTACGCAGTTAGGCAGCCTTACTAATCAAAAGTTTGTTACCTCAGCAACCCAGGGCGTTCACGCTATTATCCATACAGCTTCGCTCCACGCCCCGCACGTACCAACCCATTCTCGCCGAGCGTTCGTAGACACCAATATTATCGGCACCTTACATCTGCTGGAGGCCGCCAAAGCTAATCAGGTTCAGAAGTTTATTTACACCAGCACCACCTCACTGTACGGGGAAAGCCTGAACGATGAAGTGCGGGCAGTATGGGTTACCGAAGAAACTCCCACCATTCCCCGCGACATCTACGACATTACCAAGATAGCCGCCGAGGGCCTGTGCCGTGATTTCTTTCAGAAAGAAGGATTACAAACCACCGTGCTGCGGGTGTCCCGCTTCTGGAATGAGCCGCTAGAGCAGAAAATACTATACCGGATGTACAGGGGCCTGGATGTGCGGGATGTCGCCCACGCTCATCAGCTAGCCATTGAGAAAGAGCTTAACAGGTTTGAAATCTACAATATCTCAGCCCAAACCATCTTTACCCAAGCTGACCTGGTTGATCTAAAGCATCAGACCCGACAGTTGTTGCAGCAAAGGATACCCAAACTAGTCGCTTACTATCAGCAGATGCATTGGGACCTTCCCAATTCAATTGGGAGAGTCTACGCCATTGATAAGGCGAAAAACGATTTAGACTATATTCCCCAATTCAATATTAATCAACTGTTAAATGAGCTGCTTAATGCTACTTAGAAAAGATCCCTAGTTTAACAATACAGCTAATTCTCGAACTCAACCTGAGCGGTAAATTCAGCCTGGCTATGTTCATCCTTCGCCAGATCATAAATCCAGGAATCTTGCAGCACCGACATATAATGTATTTTAAAGTTAACCTCGGTCATCTGCTTTTCCATTTCACGGGTTTCTTCGTCGCGCGGCATACTGAACAGCACTCGGGTTTCACCAACTTTCAGCACAGTACTTCCTAAGCGGTTCATTCTAAGCCGGTCGTAGCCAATTTTTCGTTCGGGGTTAATCCGGTCTAGCAACTCGTCGTAGCTCCGCACCGGTTGTCCCTGATAGCTCACTTCTACTGATTTAATCAGTGCCGGACCAGTTCCATTATTCTGAGCTGTAAAGTAAAACCCTTCCGCATTGTAGTTTCCTTCTACTGTTACGTACGGCCACACCATCGCTGACTGCTGGACCTTGAGCAGGTTGGCTTCATAGATAGAAACTACCAGCGCTAAAACACTAATCAACAGCGCCAGCAGCGTACCAATATTTTGAAAGGTGATAAGATTACTCTTGGACATGAAAAGGGTAGGTTAATACATTAACTCACAAGCATACGGCAAACCACTATTCTTTTCAACCTACTCCCCTTCCGGATACTCAAATGCCAACGGTTCGTTCACTTTCTCGTGCCAGAGCAAACCGTACTGATTGAGAGCTTCCATAAACGGATCGGGATTAAACTCTTCTACATTGTACACTCCGGGGCGCATCCACTGGTCGGTCAACATCAGCATGGCACCGATCATGGCGGGAACGCCGGTGGTATAAGAAACGGCTTGGGCGCCTACTTCACGATACGTCTTGGCGTGGTCGCAGTTATTATATACGTAGTAGGTTTTCTCTTTACCGTCTTTCAATCCCTTAATCTGGCAGCCAATGGAGGTCTGTCCCTGATAGCCCTCTCCCAGCGAGGCCGGTTCGGGCAGCACTGCCTTCAAAAACTCCAGCGGAATAATATCTTGTCCGTTGAATTTAACCGGATCAATGCGAGTCATACCCACGTTTTCCAATACCCGCAGGTGGGTAATATACTGAGGGGAGAAAGTCATCCAGAACCGGGCTCGCTTCAGGTGGGGAATATTCTGGGTTAGCGATTCCAATTCCTCGTGGTATAATAAGTAAGATTCCATTTCACCAATCTCGGGATAGTTCACCGGCTGATGAATCTCCAGCGGCTCAGTTTCTATCCACTCCCCTTTTTCCCAGTGACGCCCGTTCTGGGTTATCTCCCGGATATTTATTTCAGGATTAAAATTGGTGGCAAAAGCTTTTCCGTGGTCGCCCGCGTTACAGTCTACAATATCCAGGTAGTGGATTTCATCAAAATGATGCTTTTGGGCGTGGGCGGTAAATACACCAGTTACGCCAGGATCAAAGCCGCAGCCCAGTAGTGCCATGATGCCTGCCTTTTCAAACCTCTCGCGGTAAGCCCATTGCCATTTATACTCAAACTTGGCCACATCGCGAGGCTCGTAATTGGCCGTGTCCAAATAATGCACCTTGGTTGCCAGGCAGGCATCCATAATGGTTAGATCTTGGTAAGGCAAAGCCACATTGATCACTAAGGCCGGCCCAAACTGTTCTATCAACTGTACAATATCCGGCACTACATCGGCATCCAATTGGGCGGTCTGGATCGGAGCATCAGGAAACTTCTCTTTCACGCGCTCCGCAATCTGATCGCACTTGGCTTTAGTTCGGCTGGCTAGCATTATTTCGGTAAACACCGACGATACCTCGGCGCATTTATGGGTCACCACATTGCCTACTCCTCCGGCTCCAATAATTAAAACTTTGCTCATAAAAAGATTCTTGAACGATTGAGTAAATGAATGATTAATTGAATGGGTGAATTAGCACTTAGTATCTATTCTATCAATCACTCATTCACTCGTTATCCAGCCGCAAAGGTAGAAAAGAATCAGATTTTAGAAATAATGATACGACCAACGCTTTTTGCACTTATTGAAGAACTTTTTTACCCGATCATTGTTGTACCTACAACTGATTGATTTTACATTATGCAAATCGAGCAAGAAATAAAGCAAACCAGATTCAAAGATCCATTTCATAAAGCAGTACTGAACATTAAGTTTACTGCCAACTGGCTTACAGCCGCTTCCCTGCCTATATTCAAAAAGTACGGTATTTCGGAAGAGCAATTTAACGTACTTCGGATTCTCAAAGGACAGTATCCTAAACCATCTCCATTGCAACTTATCACCGAACGCATGCTGAACCGCATGTCTAACGCCACTCGCCTAGTGGAAAAGTTACGCCTAAACGGTTACGTCACCAGAGAGATTTGCCCGGAGAATCGTCGGCGGGTCAACATCTTGATTACGAAGGAGGGATTAGAGTTACTTGAAATAGTTTCTCCTCAAATTGATCAAGCTCTGAATAGCCAAAATCAGTTGACGGATTGTGAGGTAGAACAGCTTAATGAGTTGCTGGATAAGCTAAGAAGTTAGTCCCGCACCTGACCATCGCCGTAAATTAGCCATTTGTAGCTGGTAAGTTCCGGCAGAGCCATCGGTCCTCGTGCGTGCAGTTTCTGCGTGCTAATGCCAATCTCCGCCCCCATCCCAAATTCAGCTCCATCGGTGTAGGCAGTAGAAGTGTTAGCGTACACCGCTGCCGCATCTACTGATTGCATAAAAGATTGTAGCACTGCTTCATCTTCGGCTACCACTGCTTCACTGTGCTTGGAACTGTACTGAGCAATATGATCAAGCGCTTCATCTAAGTTGGCGACAGTCTTAATTGCCATGCGGTGAGAAAGAAATTCAGTACCGAAGTGATCGGGAAAAGCCGGTTGTAATAGTTCATCAGGATAGTCGCCCGATAGCATGGTGTAGCTCAGTTCATCAGCATAGATTTTCACCTGCTTACTCGCTAATTCCTGCGTCAGTGCCGGTAAATCTTGCAGCCGCTCCTGGTGTACAATCAGGCAGTCTAATGCATTACAAACGCTCACTCGGCGAGTCTTAGCATTGAAAATAATGTCACGGCCTTTTTCCAGATCGCCACTAATATCAAAGTAAGTGTGTACGATACCAGCTCCGGTTTCTATCACCGGCACTTTGGCATTTTCCCGTACATAATCAATCAGATTCTGGCTGCCTCGGGGAATAATTACGTCTACGGCATCAACGGCATTGAGCAGTTCGTGCGTTGCTTCACGGGAAGCTGGCAACAAGTTCATTAAGTGGGAGTTAACCCCCACTACTTCTAGCTCATTCTTAATAATATTTGCAATGGCTAAATTAGAATATTCAGCATCACTCCCCCCCTTCAGCACCGATACATTCCCCGCCTTCAGGCAAAGCGAGAATACATCAAAAGTGACATTAGGACGGGCCTCGTAGATCACCCCTATCACTCCCAAAGGAACCGATTTTTTTACTAACCGTAGGCCGTTTGGGCGAATCTTTTCATCTAGAGTTTTACCCAATGGCGAAGGTAAGCTGGCGACATTCCGCATATCCTGAGCAATCGCTTCAATACGAGCTGCCGTGAGTCTTAGCCGATCGTATTTCGGATTAGCCGGATCCATCCGATCCAGGTCTCGCTGGTTCTCAGCCAGCATAGTTTCGGTATTGGCCACAGCTGCATCAGCTACAGCCAGTAGTACCTGATTAATAGTTTCGTTACTAAGGCGAAGGGCATCCCGGCTAGCCTGCTTTATGGGTTGAAAGTCAACCGTGCTTTCAATTGTGGTAGACATATTGATTAAGTTATGAACCTGAAAGTTACAAAAGCTTGGTTAAAGGACTAAACGTGTCAAGATAAATTTACTCAGGACTTACTGAAAGAAGAGCAATTGTATGATGCTTAGAATATCCTTCGTCTGTTGTCGTTAATTAACTAACTGAACTCAACACCTATGTTACGAAGAATTCTGGTATTAATTCTTTCGCTTGGTTCTTTCTGTTCTGTTTACAGTCAAGTCAAATTTGGGGTACAAGCGGGGGTAGGCCTGTCCGATGTGGTAGCAGTAAATCCCTCGCAAACAGCCAGTATCGTTTATACCGACGACTTTTATGATCTGAAGCCCTCTATTACATTCGGCTTCTCTGCATTGTTTCCCTTCAACGAGCGTTTTGCATTGATGCCACTCCTACAATATACCAACAAAGGAATGAGAGTACGAGATAACAACAGTAGCGATGAATTTGTGGATCTATCGTATGTAGGACTTTCACCACTAGTCCGTTATAATCTCAACTCGCGCTTCTTCTTTGAACTAGGACCAGAAGTAGCTTACTTAACTCAGGCTTCGGTAAGGCGAATAACGAATAATGATGTTATCTTTTACCAACGCTTTGATCTGGGAGTAAATACCGGAGTTGGCTTTGACCTGACTGAAAAAATTGATATGGGAGTTCGCTACTATATGGGCTTTATAGATATCTATGATGAAGCAAATATTCCCAATAGTCCACCAAATAGCAGTGGTTCCGGATACTATAATCGTTACGCTCAATTATACGGAAGCTTTTCTTTCAACTAGAAGTGAATAAGCTTCAAAATCAAAAAGGCCACGAAGAGTTTCGTGACCTTAAGTCCCTTGATTGGGATAGGAATGTTGTAAAGTAGTAAAAAAAGAGAGCACATGTATCACTAAAGGAATCATAACGAGAGCCTTTAGAGTACACTTGAATATACGAAAAGTCTGTTATAATTCCATAGGAATTGTAAATTTTTCAATAATTATCACTAACATTTTATTTACATTTTTTTCTCTAGCAGCTAACGGTCTGTAAACAGGTTACCTCTTAACTTGATTATTCCTCTTCAAATTCTCTAGTTGCCAAGCGTAAATTCTTTGGGGAATATCCCAGAAAGTTATTACTTCGTCTTCCGAGAAAATACATGTACTGCCAGACTATTCGGTTGTCCTTACTACCATGCCTCTACCCGAAAATGATGTTAAAAGTGCGAAACTAGCGGCCAACGCCACCTCACCGGGAAAGTTAGGTACTTTTGGTGGAGTCTTTACCCCTTCACTGCTTACTATACTTGGGGTAATTATGTATCTCCGTTTTGGTTGGGTAGTGGGAAATGTTGGGTTACTAGGTACACTGGTCATTGTCACGCTTTCCACCGCTATTACATTTCTCACCGCCCTTTCCATTGCATCTATTGCTACTGACTCACAGGTAAAGGGTGGCGGGGCCTATTACATGATTAGCCGTTCGTTGGGTATTGAAGTAGGCGGAGCAGTGGGAATTCCACTATTCATCGCGCAGGCCCTTTCGGTGGCTTTGTATGTAATCGGGTTCGCCGAAAGCCTGGTAGCCGTATTTCCGTTTCTAGATATGAAGCTGGTAGGTTGCGGAGTAACACTGACTATTGGCCTGTTGGCCTTATTTTCAACCGAGGCCACCATCCGTACTCAGTACTTCATTCTAGCCGCTATTGTTATCTCTCTATTATCGTTGGTGTTTGGTAGCCCATTAGTAGAAACGGATGTCGATCTGTGGACTAACCGGGCTGATACTCGAGAGGGCTTCTGGCCGGTGTTTGCCGTATTCTTCCCGGCGGTTACGGGCATAATGGCGGGAGTCAATCTATCCGGTGATTTAAAAGACCCAGCTAAATCTATTCCCAAGGGTACTTTTCTGGCCGTAGGCTGTGGGTACCTGGTCTACATGACCTTGCCTATTATACTAGCTCAGCGAGTAGATGCTACCACCCTGATTGAAGACCCACTCATTATGCGGAAGATTTCATTATGGGGCGATGGAATACTTCTGGGTGTTTGGGGCGCAACTCTATCCAGTGCTGTTGGCAGTATTTTGGGGGCGCCTCGTATACATCAGACAATAGCCAAGGACTAGGTAAAACCTCGAAAACTGAAGATGCTAATCCTGGGAGATCTGGCCCTGATTGCCCCTATACTTACTATGTTCTTCCTTACTACCTATGGGGTACTAAATGTAGCTGCCGGAGATGACCGGCTACTGGGTAGCCCCTCATTCCGGCCTAGCTTCCGTACGCCCTGGATATTCTCATTGCTGGGAGCCTTGGGCTGTATTGCCGTTATGTTTCTCATCAACCCTCTGGCTACTCTCATCGCTATTCTTCTGGTAGGCGTAACCTTCGTGTGGTTGAAGCGGAGGGGGCTGAGAACCACCTGGGGCGATGTCCGTAGGGGTATGTGGCTGGCCTTGACCCGTACCGCCCTGCTACGTATTGATCATACCCCCGACCCCAAGAACTGGCGCCCTCATATTTTAGTATTATCCGGTGCCCCCACCAAGCGCTGGCATTTGATAGAATTAGCCCGATCTATTGTGCAGCGAAGCTCGCTACTTACCGTAGCTACGGTACTAAAAACTGAGGATATTGCCTACGAACGGATCAAATCGCTGGAGGCTAATATTCGAGAATACTTAGAAGAGCGAGGCGTAGAATCTCTGGTGAAGGTCACTTCCGATGAAGACCCCTTCAGTGCCGGAGTACGACTTATTCAAACCTACGGCATTGGTGCTCTAGTGCCAAATACGATCATACTGGGTGATACTCGCGAACTGACTCACCATAGTGCTTACTGTAGTATGATAGAGCAGTTTTATGAGGCTCGCCGCAATGTGGTAATAGTTCGCGATGATGAAAAAGATGGCTTTCAGAAGAAGCAAAAAATTGATGTATGGTGGGGTGGGTTACGAAAAAACGGAGCACTGATGATGATACTAGCTTACCTGATTAGTCAGGATCGTGAATGGGATTCCGTTGAAATAACCGTGAAAATGATGGTGCCTACCGAAGCGGCAGCTCAGGATGCGGAAGCCAATCTTAGTCAGATTATTTCCAATATGCGGATTTCATTCCAGCATAAAGTCATTGTAAACGACCAGACTAACTTTTGGACTTTGTTAAAACAGGAATCTCAATCCGCCGACTTGATTATGTTAGGGCTAGCTGAGCCTACTGAAAACTTTCTGACCTACTACGAACAACTATCTGAACGCACTCAGGGCTTACCCGCCACTATGTTCGTCCTTGCCGCCCAGGAAATTGCCTTTGAGGAGATTCTACTATAAAGTTACCTAGTTACTGGTTTTAGCGACTATTCCTGCTTTTCAAATCTTATTTAATATAATACTCAACCATCGGAATTCCGTACTCAGCTTCATAAAAGGCATCGTATAAATAGAGGGTACTAAACACTTCTTTTCCATCAGAGTCAATAAATTGAGGCTTCCAAACTTTTTCTTTCCGATCCAATCTCATATCCCAGTCGCCTTTACCCTCATGTTTGTTGTATTCACCAATGTAAGCTAGAATTGGATGAAACATCTTATTGAAAAATTCCTCACCACCATAATTCCATTTTATTGACTCACTTAAAATTGATGCGCATCTCTCTGTAAATGCTAACTCATTGGGATCAAAATTTAAGATAGACGGAAGTTGATTAATTTCTTCAAAAGTATGTTCCGAAAAAGATTCGCCATACTTATCCGAAAGATCTTGATAGATGTGTACCCCATGCGCCCATTCTGAATGTGATTCAATTTCTTTTCTCCAATTAAGAGCTTCTTTGTATCGTGCATTAAAATCCTCGATAGTTGGGAATATGTATGCAGTTCCAATCCCTATTTTATCAGTTCCCCCTCTATTAAATTGATTAAAATCTGTCATTAAAATGTAGTACCCTTCTGAGGATTGGTAGAGAATACTTTTTGAAGAACTACTATATTCAATATCGCTAGCAGCGATCGTTAAACCATGTTTCTTGATCAATTCTCTTGCTTCATTGGGATAGATATGATAGCTATTGATATTAAAGGCTTTGGGCAACCCTCCTTTAATAAACTCAGCCCTTCCTGAACTATAGTTATCAGGATAGTGAATATTAAGTACCTCACTATTATCAAAAGCCAGCGCTTCTAGGTCTTCATATAGATACGCCCTATCCTCATACCGAATAATTACCTGATTGCTGTTTAGCTGATGAACGATAAACTGAGAGCAATCCTCATATTCAGGCTTATATTCTTTTAGGTGTTTTCCTTCAAACTCATCAATTAATCTGCTAGCTTCATCCTTATCAAGTTGAAAATAATACGAGATGCGTGGATGAAGATAGCTTACCTGATTTTTAATAAATTTTACTGCCTGAAGTTTTTGAAAATCGCCTATGTTATTCACTAGTACTCCTTGTCGATCATAAAACTTAACTATTAGTTGACCTGACTCTAATTGATAGGTTCGCGCGGTTAGCTCTTTGTGATAGTCCTTACTGACTATCCCATTTTTATTCTCTATGATTTTTGTCAACTGCTGTTGAGAAAGGATTTGAACTTTTACCTCAAATTTTCCTGGATATATTAATTGCATTGTGTACTCATTACCGTTTATCAATTTCATTTGTTAACAACCTGTCTGCTAAAGAAGATGGGCTGGGAAACTCTTGCACCTGTATACTTGGTAGGTTATGTTTAAAAACTTGTTGCATCATAAGTGTATTAAACTGAAGCGTTCGGGCCAAAAACTTATCAATAAGTACTTGTTCCGGAAGTGATTTTTTAAAGTAGTTAGCAGATTGGTAGATACGTTGTTGAAACACCTCATCAGTAGTGGTAAGCCATACCTTAGTTATTCCTTCTTGCACTAATGTACTTACCCAATCCGGCCAGAGAGCTGCACCTTCAATAATCAACCGTTCAGAATCTGCATTACTGAGTTGAGCAAGAATCAATTGAGCGACTCGAGGCCACAGTTTTTTATAGTGCTTTAATACATCTTCAATCAACTCATCTACGGTAAGAGTAGCGTAATGAGCCCGCACATGCTCCGGAATTGAATTCGGATGCTCTCGCCAAGGCCTACCCGGATGCCGGGCCAAGCTATCGGTAGCAATTACTCTACTCCCTGTTCTTAAACCTAATTCAGTCGCTAAGGTACTTTTTCCACTATGTGAAGAACCGCCAATCAGTAGTACCTTTCCCATTACCTCATAGAGAACATAAAATCTTACCTCTAATTTGATCTAATCTGACAGTCAATAGTTAATCTATTACTTGAGCCATTTCCCAAAAATGTACAAAAACCCAAAGTCAGGGTTTAGACACAGGATCGACAGAGCTAAGACACGGAAATGACAAACCTAGAAAATAGGCGAAAAATAGCTTTTGTACAAAAAACCAGTCTAATCAGCCGTCAATAACTATTCCCTAAACCTTACATCAATCTATCAATAAAGTAGCTACTAAGGAGACAGTAAACTTTCGGATCGCTCTATATTCGCCCTTAGCTGTTCCATTAGCCCTTGCATCGTCTCCTTTTCTTGGGTAGTAAAAGCGGTGTCACTGTTTATCTCCAGACTATCAAAGCGCCCCGAATACTCATTTTGCCAATTGATAAACACCTCATCTGCTTCGGCTAAAGCCAGGTAGGCGGTTTCATGCTCTTCAATCTTCCGTAATAGATCCTCGTCGGATTTTAGTTGATAAAGGCTATCGAGTGCCCGATGCACTACCCCTCGTAATTGCTGTATCCGTTGGGCATCGCGTATTAACTGCTCATGTAACGCCTCGGAGGCAGTGGCTAAACCATTCTGGGTAAAGGGCAGATCGGTTTCCGATACCGTATCAGTCACCGAAGGTTCTTCCCGAGGTGGGGTTTGGCAAGCCAGTAAATAACCCAAACAGCCGATGAATACGAAGCGAAGCATTGGGTTACAAGGTGAGGTAATAAAAAAGCAGACACCTTTTAATGAATGATGATTAATGACTAATGATGAATGACCAATAGCTTTTCATTACTCATCATTCATTAATCATCAAAAGGTATCTGCTAAAAAAATGTTAGTTGCTCATGTTATCCAGCACCTGCATTACGTCTCGTACGTGCTGTTCGGAGGTTTTGAGTAGCTCCATTTCTGAATCGTTTAGTTGCAACTCAATCACCTTTTCTACACCGTTCTTGCCCAGAATTACCGGTACTCCCAAATAGCAATTATCAATACCGTACTCTCCTTCCAGTTGAATACATACCGGGAATACCCGTCGCTGATCGCGAACAATGGCTTCTACCATCTGAGCGGCGGCTGAGCCAGGAGCATACCAAGCTGAAGTACCCATCAGTTTAACGAGTTCGCCACCACCGGTTTTGGTACGTTGCACAATGGCATCTAGCTTATCATCGTCAATCAATTCGGTTACCGGAATTCCGCCTACGGTGGTGTACCGAGGCAGCGGCACCATCGTATCGCCATGACCACCCATTAGCACTGCCTGAATATCTTTAGGGGAAACATCAAGCGCTTCGGCTAAGAAAGCTCGATAACGAGCGGTATCCAGAATACCCGCCATGCCCATTACCTTGGTACGGGGGGCTTTAGAAGATAAGTGTGCCTGATAAGTCATTACATCCAGCGGATTGGATACTACGATAATAATCGCATCCGGAGAGTGTTGAATGACATTCTCAGTAACGGATTGCACAATTTTAGCATTAGTCCCGATGAGGTCGTCTCGCGACATACCAGGTTTACGCGGTAATCCGGAGGTGATGACTACTACTTCTGAACCAGCAGTTTTACTGTAATTGTTGGTTGATCCCACAGTACGGGTATCGTACAGATTAATGGGGGCTTTTTGCCAGATATCAAGCGACTTTCCTTCAGCAAGTCCTTCTTTAATATCAACTACCACTACTTCATTGGCAATTTCCCGATAGGCCAGCACATCAGCACAGGTAGCGCCTACATTACCAGCTCCTACGACAGTGACTTTCATACGTTAGGTTTAGTTTTGGTGAAAAAATAATCTCTGATGCAATCTAAAGCAGGATGGAGACAAACCCAAGTTAAGCCTGCTAAATGTTGGCGCTCACCTGATTTAGATTAAAAAAGCCTTTGGCCGAGCGATATACGTGGAATAAATCTTGAAGATAGGTATCGTACATCTCTCCCAAAGAAGCCAGCATTTTGGCTTTTATTCGGGGTTGATTGATAAAAATATCCTGAATATTGACGTGGGGGATTACATAAAGTTCGGCTTCAGAAGAACGAATCACCGCGCTGTAGGGCCGCTGACTACGGTCGAGCAAACTATTATTGCCGAACGACTGCCCCCTGGAAATCATATTCAGGGTCTCGAAGTCCTGTTCCTGGTCAATTAGTAAGGCGACCTTACCCTTCTTTATTAAATACAGCGCGTGGCTTGGGTCTTTTCGGAAGAATACCACTTCATCCTCTTTGTATTTTCTAAGATACAGGTACGAGAAGAATGCCGAATGTTCTTTGGGGGTGAGGTTTTCAAATAACTGAAAAGTAGACAGAAAAGCGATTAGCTCTTTTTCTTCATCCGTAAACGACCGTTGAAAGGGGTTGCGTATCAAACTCATGCCAGCATCATTTCTTTTTAAAAGTACGCAGAAATTCAGACTTCAGTTAGGTTGCCACCTAATTTCGTAAACTTGTTGGGTCTGTTGAGTAACTCGAAAGCGATTATCGATACGATGACCTACCACCCACACAATCTCATCCTCAGAAAGAAGCACCAGAACCTGATCCTTGAGGTAGCGAGGCATCTTCAGATCTACCAGAAAATCGCTGATCTTTTTATTATGATTCATCCCCAATGGCTGAAAACGATCTCCTGCTTGCCAAGGCCGTAATGTTAGCGGAAACGTAAGTTGATGGTAATCCAAAGCTGCCAGTAGTGAATCAGATTGAATTTGGTAGTTGTCGGCAGAAATGATTTTGCCTATTAGTTGACCAGAAGAAATCTGATTAGTCGCTCCTTGGCTGTGTAATAAATGAGTTTGAGTTTCGGTAGAGTTTGAAATCTCAGTAAGTATCAGTTCACCCCGATCAACCCATAACCGGTGACTGGCTGACTGAAACTGCAATCCGGGTTGAGGCTGCCGAGCCAGTGACGCCGTTATCTGAGTAGCATCTTCCCAGTTAAATCCGTAAGGGGCCAACCACTCAGTTAGCAGTGAGGTAGCTTGCGGGTGTTGAATTATTATTTCCCTACTAATGATCAATCGCCCCTTTTCTTTACGTACTGATAATTCGCGCAACCGAAATACTTCGGCCTGAAAGAAAGCCTCTACCTCTCTAAGTCTTTCTAAGGTCTGCTGCGAGGTAGTTAAAAGAGAAGGGTTAATTTCCTTCAGTACGGGAATAATATGATGGCGAATCCGATTGCGTTGATATTTATCTTCGGCATTGCTGCGGTCTTCCCGCCAGGTCAATTGCTGCTTCTCGGCATAGTCGAGAATATCTTCTTTGGTAGCCCACAATAAGGGACGAACCCAACAGTCTTGTTTAGGCAACATGGCTCGTAATCCGGAAATACCGCTGCCTTTCGCCAAGTTGAGTAGTAAAGTTTCCAGTTGATCGTTATGATGGTGGGCCAGGGCTGTATACTGATAATCTTCTTGCGTCAGTAGTTCTTCAAACCAGGTTCTCCGAAGCGCTCGGGCAGCCATCTGGATTGAAATTTTTTGCTGCCGGGCATAATCCTCTGTGGCAAATTTTTGGATAAAAAAGGGCACACTATATTTCTCAGCTAATTGCTTCACAAATACTTCATCTAGGTCGGACTCTTCACCTCTTAATTGAAAATTAACGTGAGCAATAGCCCAGTTTTGGTGAGTTGCTGCCATCAGATGACATAGCACTGAAGAGTCAACTCCTCCGCTTACCGACAGTAGTATTCGGTCATCAGGAGCGAACAACCGATATTCATTAATATATTTGCGAAACTTTTGCTGAAATGAATTCAATCCCAAACGCGTTAAGTACGTTAAGGTACAAAATAGAATGAAGAATATGCTACGCCACGGGGCATTCGTACTGCTGCTAATGTTAGGAGGAAGTCTCTCTCTGTTAGGGCAAGGTAAGCTTAATATTGAGAACGCCGATGGATTAAAGGGAGGCCGTGATGATGAAGGAAATAATTTTCAGAAGCTAGTGGGTAATGTCCGTTTGGTACAAGGAACTACCCGTATTTTCGGTGATTCTGTAATCCGTTATCCCGAACGAAATTTTGCCGAAGTGTTTGGCGACATTGTTCGGATTGAGCAAAATGATACCATTGTAATTACAGGAGGCCAGTTACGCTACTACGGCGACGAGCAATTAGCCGAGATGCGGGATAACGTTATTTATAAAGACCCTACCATGAGTCTTTATACCGACTTTTTGGATTACAACCTCGCCGATAACATTGCTTACTACTACGAAGGCGGAAAGCTAGTGGATACGACCAGAGTGATCACTAGCCGGTTAGGTTCCTATCGAACCGCTACTAACCTAGCGGCTTTTAAAGACAGTGTGGTAGTGACTGATCCAGATTTTACGATGGAAGCTGATACAATGGAATACAATACGGTTACTGAAATCGTTTATACCCGGGGGCCGACAGTCATTACCACCAAAGATAGTACACAGCTCTACGCCGAAGCTGGTAGTGAACTTAGCCTCAACGATAAGCAATCTATTTTCGGGCTGGGTACTATTGAAACCGAAGCCTACGTGATTAGTGCGGATCGCCTGTTTGCTGACGAACTCAATAAGCGCTATACTGCCAATACAAACGTAGAAATGGTGTCGAGGGAACAGGATATAATCATCACCGGTGACTCAGCTTTTTACCGGATGCAAGAGGGCATTACTAAAATATTTGGTAACCCAGTGATGAGGAAAGTGATGGAAGGCGATACGCTCTATTTGGCTGCCGACACCTTAGTGAGTGTTGAAGATTCTATTCCGGCTAACGAACGGATATTGGCTTACTCTCACGTCCGGATTTTTCGCTCCGATCTGCAAGGAATCGCTGACTCTCTAGCCTATCATATCTTAGATTCGGTGCTTTACTTTTATCAAGATCCGGTGCTTTGGGCACAGGGTAGTCAGATCAACGCCGACTCTATCAATCTTGAATTGGCTGAAGGACAAATCCACAAGATGAACGCTAAAGATAATTCATTTGTGGTCTCGATTGATACCTTGAAAAACTTTAATCAGATTAAGGGGCGGGATATGGAGGCTTTCTTTAATGAGGGTAATATCTCGAATATTAATGTCTACGGCAATGGGGAAAGTATCTATTTTCCATTAGAGAATGATTCGGTGGTAGTAGCCATGAACCGGATTTTGTGTAGCGATATTTATATCTACTTTGAGGAAAATCAATTAAGCAGCATAAGGTTCGACGTTAAACCAGAAGGTAAATTTATTCCTCCTCATGAAATCACTCCTGAGAATACTAAACTGGATGGATTTGCCTGGCGGGTAGAAGAACGTCCCAGCCTAGAAACCATTTTTAATTACACACCCCCAGAGGTTCCCGAACCACCGCCCATTAATGTTGAAGTTAAACCAGTAGAGTTACCGGCTATCCCATAACTCACTTGTTTTTGCGAGAATAAGGAAATGGGCTGACGGCCGTCCAGCCGCCGTCTACCACCAAAGTTTGTCCCGTAATGTGCGACGCTTCCGGTGAAAGGAAAAACAAGGCAGCCTGGGCAATCTCGGAAGGCTGAGCCGGACGCTGTGTGGGAGTAACCCGCTGCCAACTAGCGACATAATCATCATCTTCTTGCAAAGTACGTTCGGTGATGGTTGCTCCCGGAGCCAGTGCGTTAATTGTGATTTGGTGCGGTGAAAGCTCTACCACCAGATTTTTAGCCATCATGCTCAAGGCAGCCTTGGTCATGGCGTAAACTGTGAGCTGGGCAGCGGCTTGCACGCCGATCACCGAAGACATCAGTAATACTCTTCCGCCCTGTCCTTGTTTCCGCATCTGCTGCGTTGCTGCTTGCGTCAGAAAAAAACCACCTTTCAGGTTGAGATCCACCACTTGCTGAAATCTCTCAGGAGACAATGTGAAAAAATCGCCAAACAGCGTAATTCCGGCGTTGGGGATTACCATATCAACCTGACCAAATTGTTGTACAGCCTCTCCTACAATTTGTTGAGTAAAATCTATTTGGCTGGCATCCCCTGGAAAAGCCACGCACTTCCCTCCTACTTCCGACTGTATAGTTTCTGCCGCTTGTTTGGCGAGTGAAGCATCCAAATCATTCACAACTACCGATGCTCCCTCCTCTACCAGTTGGCGGGCAATTTCATAACCAATACCGGTTCCAGCACCGGTGATGATTGCAATTTTATTAGAGAATCTCATATTACGAATGATCGTTTACTCAACAGTACGCTGGCGTATTTGGGTTAGCATCATTTTAACCTGTCGATTATAATTTCTCAAATCACGTAGAAAGTTTTCGTAGACCAATACGTATTGATGGGTTACCCGATTTCTATAATCTGCTTCAGAGACGACATAATCGTAATAGGGTTCTTCGTACTTACGCATTAAAAAGTTAGCGTACCAAGGATAATGATCACGCCAGTAAGCTAAGTTACCAGCAACGTTATTGGAAATCATGTTGGACCACGTCTCAAACTCGATTGTATAATTACTGTACACAAAAATGATATTAGCGACTAGCGTATCCTCCGAAGTTTCGTTAAAATCGACAAACTCCCGTAGCAAATCATATCCCTTTAGATTGGGGGTAAATGATCGATAACTAGAAACTAAAAATGGGCAAACTTTGCAGTTGATGGTTTCTTCCCGCGACAGGGCGTCATTGATTATATGTAAGAAAGTATCCTCTCTACTTTGGTAATAGTCAATAATGCGTTCCAATAGTACGGTATCTCGAGCCATTTCCGTAGCTACCGTTGCCAGAATATTACTCAACGTTTTTTCCTGCTTTCGCCCTTCGTTCCAATTATTAATAGAGACCGCGATTAGTATGCCTATCACCACCAACGCTATTTCTCCCACAGCATACTTAAGATAACTCCCTAGTTGATTTTTATCTAGCAACCTTTTGCGAAACTTTCCAAAGAATCTCATTTTGTCAATTCACAAACCTGCTTTAATCCGGGTTCAAAAGCACTTTCACCGCTTGTTTTTCTTCCATCAAATCAAAGCCTTTACGCCAGTCAGATAAAGGAAAACGATGAGTGATAACGTCGCTCAAATCCAGCGTTTGTTGCCCCAGAATTTGCATGGTTCGTCGCCAGGTTTCTTTGGTGTATCCTACCGACCCGTAAATCTTTAATTGTCGGAATGCTACTAAATCCCAAGGTAGTGTAAGATCGCGTCCGAAGTGACCGACCTGCACGTAGCCTCCCAGCGGTCGTAGTGACTCCATACAGTTACGCACCGAAGCTTCAGCTCCCGCAGTTTCGATTGCCAGCGCTACTCCTTGTCCATCGGTTTCTGAAGCGATAGCTTCGGCTAGACTTTCCTGATCAACCACTACGGTACGGGCCGCACCGTACTTTCTAGCCATTTCCAGACGAAGATTATCTTCGCTAGTGCCGGCTACAATTACTTTTAAGCCGTGGGCTAATAGCATCTTCAAACACAACAAACCGATGGGTCCCGGCCCCGAAAGTAAGACTACATCTCCCAACCGGAATGAAGCAACTTCCTCCACCACGTGAACGGCCACAGCTAACGGTTCTACCAAGGCGCCGTACTCCATAGAAACTCCTTCGGGAATTTTAAATAACTGGTCGGGGCGCACTGCTGCGTATTTGGTGAAAGCCCCGTTTACGCCGTGTCCCATGCCTCTACGATTGGCACAAAACATGAACTCTCCTCGTTCACAGTACTCACATCGCGCGCACTGCACGGCGGTAGCTCCCAGCACACTGAAAGCTTCTCCCTGCTCCACATCTTTAACGGCTGATCCGACTTCTACTATCCGACCCGAAAATTCGTGTCCTAATATTACCGGAGGGTAGTTCCGAAAGGTGTCGTGGTATACGTGAAGATCGGTTCCGCAGATTCCGCAATGAGCAATTTCGAGCACTACTTTATCATTGCTTAGTTCGGGCTCGACCATATTCCGCAACTCTACGTTTCCTGACCCTTTTTGGTATTTAACTAAAGCTTGCATTATTGGAAGTGTTTGAGTGTTTAGATGTTAAGGTACTGTAAGGATTTGATACCGAGGTCTAAGTTTAGGGCTCTGAGTCGGTACCAATTAGATCTAAACTTAGCACTATAACACCAAAACACTTTAACGCATAATTTTAGAAACTAGCTCAAAATTTTTCCAGCGGCCTCAATAATGTTTGTTGCTCGCAAACCATATAGATCAAGCAGTTCATCCGCCTGTCCCGATTCGCCAAAAGTATCCTGAACCCCAACCCGAATTACTTGACAGGGCGCTTGCTCCGAGACCACACCAGCCACAGCTTCTCCCAACCCGCCGATAATGGAATGCTCTTCGGCGGTGACTATTCCTTTAGTTTCTCGAGCAGCCGATAAAATCGCTTCTTCATCTAATGGCTTCACTGTTGGCATATGAAGTACTCGGATAGAATAGCCTTCTTCGGTAAGAGTTTCTGCTGTCTGCAATCCCTCACTTACCATAATTCCGGTAGTAACAACGGTTAAATCCGATCCCTCTCGTAGCATCTTGGCTTTGCCAATAATAAAATCGCCATGAACCTCTTCCACTACCGGATAAGTATCACGCCCAAAACGCAAATAGACCGGCCCTTGATAGTTAGCAGCGGCTATGGTAGCTTGTTTGGCCTCTTCGTAATCCCCGGGGACCAGCACTGTCATATTCGGAAAAGAGCGAGCAATAGCAATGTCTTCGTTGGCCTGGTGAGAGGCGCCATCTCCACCAGTACTGATTCCGCAGTGGGTAGCCCCGATTTTAACATTCAGCTTAGGATAGGCAATCGAGTTTCGCATCTGATCTCCGGCCCGACAAGTAGCAAATACTCCAAAGGTAGAGGCAAACGGAATATAGTCTTCTAAAGCGAGCCCAGCAGCTACCGATAGCATGTTCTGTTCTTGTACCCCACAATTAAAGAACCGATCAGGGTAAACTTCTTCAAATTCGTAAGTTTTAGTTGCCTTGGCGACGTCGGCATCGAGCACCACTAAATTAGAATGATTTTTTGCTAATTCTTTCAGCCCATCCACGTAGCCCTGCCGGGTTTGTTTATACTCCATTGCTTAATTCTTTTATTGCGTTTTCGTAAGCTTCTTGATCGGGAGGAGTTCCGTGCCAACTCACTTCATTCTCCATAAACGACACGCCTTTTCCTTTAGTGGTATTGGCAATAATCATCACGGGCTTAGATTCTTTTTTAGCTTTATCAATTGTGTCAATAATTTCGTTGTAATCGTGACCATCAATAGTGAAGACTTTCCATCCGAAGCTTTCCCATTTAGGTGCTAAGGGATCAAGCGGCATAATATCCTCGGAGTTACCATCAGTCTGCAGGTAGTTACGATCAACAAAGGCGATTACATTATCCAGCTTGTACTTATTGGCAAACATAGCCGCTTCCCAGGCTTGGCCTTCTTGAATTTCACCATCTCCACAAAGTATGTAGTAGTACTGATT
>CAKZYJ010000054.1 GCA_937884755.1 uncultured Flammeovirgaceae bacterium | reverse complement strand
TCGTTTTTAGTTTTTGTTCTCTTGCTTTATTTCTCGTTCTTGGTTGTTTAGTTGTCTGTGATCGGACGTATTATCTCGTATCTGTCCTTCGACAGAATGATTTTAGATGAATAGTTGGGTATTTCAGAGCGGTAATTACCGTTGCGATCACTAACCGCCAGCTTTTTTCCTTTTACTGATACAGTGACTCCCGACAGGGGTGATCTGGTATCACCGGAGAATACCTTGCCCTCAATAACCTTCGGCGAGGGCGCATCTTTGGTTCTAATTAGCACCGCCCCGCCCATAGCTTGTTTTCCAAACCAAATCTGGGCTTCATCGCCTTTCATGGTTTCTATAGAAGTGATATTGTCCGGGTCAAGAACATTAATAGATTTTTCATTGGTCTGAATAACTCCATTGATCACGAACAAGGGCGGCTCATTCGCTGGATCGAGCAAACGGAAGCCAGAAAGATTAATCGAGTCTGTTGCATTGTTAGGAGTCAGTGTATTAATCGCTTTATCAAAGGCTTTGATTTGCCGCTGTATTGCTTCCTTATCCTTTTCTAAAGCCGTTTCGCTCATTCGTTCAGCTAAGCGTTTTCGGAGCTTATCTCGATACTTCTCTAGGCGATTTTTAGGAGAATAAGTAATCCAGCCGTGATATTCTCTGCCGTCAATCGCTACTTCTTCCGGGTTTCTATCTGGCCAATGTACAATCAGGTTTCCTTGGGGAGTAGCCGGTAGTTGAAAACTGCCAGAAGCATCAGTGAAGATCTGTTGCCCACTTTCTTTTACTTCTATTCTAATATCATTTACTGGCTTATAATTCTTCCCATCCCGAGTCTTGATCTGCCCTATTACTATAAATGGATCTTTAATGAATGGATAATCTTGAGTAAATGCCCGTACTACTGCTGAGTAGTTGCGTTCAGTCAGGTTTTGCAGTGACGACGGGAGCGGAGCATAGTACACTTCGTAGCGCCGAATAGCATTCATTCTGATTGACTCCGGATCATCCACTACTTCTCCGTTGAGCAGATATACGGTAGATTTGCGGAAATACACCCAGGGATTAGGTACTTTTTGAGTAAAGTCTTTCTGACCAATTAGATAATCTTCCTGAGAGGAAGCGGCTAACTCATTTGGTAGGTTAACAGCAAATGAATAACGTTCCCCATAGCCAATGAAATCTGGTGGTGGCAAATTACCTTGGGCGTTATTTAGCTTATTGTCTCTTGAGATAGCCCGAACAACTAGGGAGTACTCATGATCAACTAATTCTTGCAGTTCGGGGGGGAAAGGAGTTCGGAATACCTCTAAGCTTTTCACTGCAATTCTTTTTACCTGCTTAGGATCAACTAGTTTATTATCCAGTAAGTAGACCACTGATGGAGCGAAGTAGTTGACGGGGCTTTCGGTTAGGCTATCACCCCGGTGCTGCGCCGCGCTTCGTGAGAACTGATTCAGCGACTGATCAATAGTAAGTTCTTGTTGATACATTTCATCTACCGTAAGATTAGTTGTATCCAAAAACTCGTCTGATAAGCTGTTCATCACTTCCTGGAAAGTGGGGCCATAATCTATAGGGCCAGCATTCGGTTGATCTAATGGTTCCAGGAATAGTGAGTCCATGGTGCCATATCCGTCCTGAGTAGTAAAGACCGGTTCATACGATGCATCGTCGGCAAGGCCATCATCTTGCCGATTCAAGTTAGGCTGATACCAGGAAAAGGCCGCAAGCGACAAGCTGATCAGGCTGAGTAGCAGCACAAACGGAAGCACTGAGATACCCTGCTGCACCTTTCCGGGGTAAATAATCTGCTGAATACGATTCGATAACCCTCGTTTTCCCGCAGCAGCTACACTGGGCAGTGGAACCTGAGCCGATTGGGCGGCTACCTGCAATAACGCCTGAGCGTAAATCCGAGGCTGACGAGTAATTGTAATCGTAAGAGCATCACAGGCCAGTTCTCGCTCTCGCTCTAGCACCGATGAAATGTACCAGTAGGCCGGATGGTAAAACAGCACCACTTCGGCTACCGACTGTAGCAGGTTCCACAGATAGTCGCGGCGCTTGATGTGGGCTAGTTCGTGAATTAAGATTGCTTGTAGTTGATCCGCAGGCATCATCACCAGCAGACTGGTCGGAATAAGTACGATTGGTTTGAGCCAACCCAAGGTAAGAGGCGTATTGGTTCGGTTAGAACTGGCCAGAGATACGGACTGACTGATGCCTAGCTGCTGGATCAGTTTTTCGGCTCGTTGCTGCCAGTTGGCCGGAATGGGCTGAGTGCGGTACCGTAAACGCTGGCTCTGCACTAGTCCGTTGATCAGGCGTAGCCCGAAAATAAAACTACCGGCTACCCAAAGCCAGGCCAGCCATGGGGCCAGACGGCTAAGTCGGGTACGCCAGACTTCCCACTGGTTGGTTTCTACTTCTGTAATTGGTTCGGTCAGGATACTCTCTAATGCGGATGGGTCAATGATAATATCCTCCGTCGGGAGTTCAGCCGGGAGCATGATGATGGGTGCTGGAGTTCGACTTTCCCACTGCTGATAAAATGTGAGGGCAAAGGCCCCCAAAAAGATAAGCAGACTAGCGAAGGCTACCGTAAAGCGTGTACCGGACGATGCCGACTTGCCCAGGCGTAAAAATAGCGCTAGTACAACCATGAGTAGCGCCCCCTGCCAAAGTGAGTGGAGAATGGTCATGCCCAAAGCCTCCCCCACCATCGAAAAATGGGTAGATTCAGCAAAAAAATTCATGACGGAGGATTGTTATCTAGATCGTCTAAAAACTTTCGTATTTCCTTTATCTCCTCAGGAGTGATATCAGACCGGCCAATGGCTCGCATGACCATGGAGCTGGCTGACCCGCGAAAAACGCGCTGGATGAACTGATCGAGCAATTGCCCATTAACCTGTTTTTCGGTTACCGCTGATGAATACAAATGCGATTTACCCTTAGCCCCCTCGCTGGTGCGAGTGACTAACCCTTTTTCGTGCATAATCTGCATCAGCTTCAGCGTGGTAGTGTAGCCAGTGGGTTTCCTCTGATTCAGTATCTCGTTTACTTCTTTCACTGTTGCGGGCTCCCGCTCCCAGAGTATCTGCAAAATCGCCAGTTCGTTCTCCGACGGCTTAGGAAATTTGAGCTTGTTCATAATATTACGAATTGTTTCGTAATACAAGTAAAGCAAAAAGAATTCAGGATGTCAAGAGAATTACGAAATAATTCGTAATAAGATTTCTAATTCTATTCCCGGAAAGAAAAACATTCCGGCATCTGAGTAGTCATTAACCAAACAAGTGTTTGGGTGTTAGAGCGTTTTAATGTTATGGTGGATTCTCGTAAGAAACATTTTTACGGACATCTGCAAATCACCAGACAGCTGCCCTAATACAGTAACACTTTAACACCTAAATACCATAATACTTTAACACTATTTAACCATGAAACAACTAACATTCAGCAACGGAGATAGAGTACCCACTATCGGACTGGGCACTTGGAAATCAGATCCCGGCGATGTGCACGATGCCATAATTGAAGCCATCAAAGTTGGCTATCGCCATATTGACTGTGCAGCTATTTACGGAAACGAAGCCGAAATTGGTGAAGCCCTTGGCAAAGTTTTTTCCGACGGAATTGTGAAACGGGAAGAACTGTGGATCACTTCTAAGCTCTGGAACAGTGCCCATATGCCGGAAGATGTACAACCAGCATTAGAAAAAACCCTGAGCGATTTGCAGCTTGAGCATCTGGATTTATATCTGATGCACTGGCCGGTGGTGCTGAAACCGGGTACGGTGTATCCTAAATCAGGAGAAGATTTTCTGAGCCTGGAAGAAGCACCCATTATTGATACCTGGCAAGCCATGGAAGCTCTGAAGGATCAGGGGTTGGCCAAGCATATTGGGGTTTCTAACTTTAGCGTAAAAAAGTTGACCGATTTGATGGGAAAGGCCAAACATCAGCCCGAGATGAATCAGGTGGAGATGCACCCGCTGTTGCAACAGCCCGATTTGGTAGACTACTGCAAAGGCGAAAACATCCATATCACCGCCTACTCCCCGCTAGGCTCTAACGACCGCCCCGAGCGACTCAAGAAGGAAGATGATGTGAATCTGCTGGAAGAACCTACCATCAACCGTATTGCTGAAGTCCACGGCTGTACCCCCGCTCAGATACTGCTCAGTTGGGGAGTTATGCGAGATACCATCGTCATCCCCAAATCGGTGAACCCTAAACGTATCAAGCAAAACCTAGATTCCGCCGAAGTCTCGCTCAGCGAAGACGATATGCAACAGATCGCCCAGCTAGACAAACACCGCCGCTACATCGACGGAGCCCTCTGGATACATGAAGGCAACTCCTACACCATGGAGAATTTGTGGGATGAATAAAGGAGTGTTTTAGTGTTACGGTGCGTAGTGTTATAGTTCTGAATGTAGAGCAGAAAACATTAGAATATCCATGCTACTTCTGATAAACTTGGAAGTGCTGTACCGTAACACGATGACACTATTGTTAATCAAACATATTCTCCAGACTGGTAGAAATGCCGATGCGGACACCAAAATCTACGTAGTTGGTATCGTTAAAACTAGCGACGGCCTCTACGCGGAAGAAGCGGAAAATGTTATCTAGGCTGTAGCCTACTTCGGTGTAGTGGGGGGAAGTGCTGGTTTTAAGGTAGTTGACGAAGATATTTTCCTTCAAGCCTAGCATGCGGACTTCAAAAACCTGGGTGAGTAGAAACTTACGGAGTTGGTAGTATAGATGACTAGCAAAGTAGTTTCGTTCGGTGCTGTACAGATAATAGTCTAACAAACGATAACTACCCACCGGGTCCGACTCCTGAATGAAAATGCGGTTGCCGGGAAAGTGCCGAAAATCCATAAAGTAAGTCTGCCGATTATTCAGAAAACTTCCGGCGTAGACATTGGCAAATAAGCGCCCTCGTGCCCCAATATCGAATTGATGACGAGCGCCAATCTCCAGAAAGTCGTAATCTACATCACTGGATAGTACCGACGAAAATCCTTTACGGTAAGTAAACCGGAACTGAGGAGAGGAGTTATCTATCACCCGCTTTCGTTCATTGCGAATACGGTACTTTAGAAAGGGCTCGTACTCACCCGATAGGCTGAAGACAAGCGCCTGATGCAGGGGAAAGTCTACCTCAGTTTCTACGTTGGGCGGAGCATTGGGAGTGTATTCCCGGCTACGATCAAATAGCGCGTAATCAGTATTATTAAATAATTGGTAGCGCTCGGCCCACTCCAACGAAGATCGTAGTTCCAGTTTATTATTCGGACGATGGCGGACTGCCAGCTTTCCGTACGACTTCTCGTAGAGTTTCATGAAGTTCTGCTTGCCCAGTAGGGTAAAAAAGGTGTTTAGCAGCGGACTAATCGGCTCGTCTTCGTTAAACTGACTCACAAATCGCCCACCATCGGCGGTCACTTTCCACTTTTTGTTGAATGAGTAAGGAACGACGACTTTCCCGGTAAATTTCTCGCGAGCAAAAGCGTAGCGGGGCAACAATTGCGGTCGAATTGAAGTAGAATCACTCAACCCTATCTTAAA
Organism: uncultured Flammeovirgaceae bacterium; assembly: GCA_937884755.1. GTDB lineage: Bacteria > Bacteroidota > Bacteroidia > Cytophagales > Cyclobacteriaceae > Tunicatimonas. Next base: position 6,996 of record CAKZYJ010000054.1, on the reverse strand, counting down.
GTTGATCGGTAGCGTTATGTTGAAACCTTCTACCGTATTGTAGTAGGGCAAAGGAAAGTCAAACCAAAAGGAAGTATTCTCACTTAACTTAAAACGTTTTCCCAGGTCAAAGCCCCCGCCTGATTTGCCCTCCTGCTTTTTCTCTTCTTCTTCCCGTTCTTTTTCTTCCTCCTCTCGTTCCACTACGGCCAGACTATCCAGTTTCTGATAACTAGTGCGTTCCATCTGACTCAATGGCACGGGACGTACTCGCGCCCAGTAGGCCGAGTCAGATTTGGCCGCGGTAGAATCAACTGTCATGCTGGTGATAGAAACAATATCTTCAGTTTCCGATTCTTCTTCCAGTTCATCTTCGTACTCCCGCAGCATCTTCCGCAGTTGCTTGCGGGTAAGTTTTTGCTCCTGCTCAAAGAGCTTTTCCATTTCCGGGCTGCTGGCTGTATCCACTTGGGCTTGCAGCTTTTCTTCCTGAATAAGAGCCGCCGCCAATTCCTTATCAATTTTTTCGTCTACTACTTCTACCTCTACATCCAAATCAGGATTGAGCGTAATGTCGTAATCACTGACTGTAGCTAGGTACTTGTACTCCAGATCAAAGCCCAGGATTTTACCGGTTACGTCAATATTATAGGTGACTGGCAGCCATACCGCCTCCTGAATGGGAGCGTAGATTTGCTTTATCAAAAATTTAAATCCTTGTTTGTAAGCGTACAGATTCAGGCTGTGAATACTCCAGAGATCGTCTACAATGTAAATGAATCCCGTGAACACATCGTCCCCCTTAGAGCGGGGAGTCACCCGAATTTTATTGACCTCTTGTCCTCGGTCGTAAAAGCTCCCTTCGTAGCGAAAGCGGTAGTAGGCAAACGCCCGAGGCGAGAGCGGCGAAATCGCTCCGGCAATCTCTGGCTCATAGAAGCTACCGTAAATAAAGCCGTTGGGGCTAGTGTCATTAGCTTCGCCCGAAGTCCGTACCGAAATTACCCGCTCTTTCATGGTATTGGGCTGCTCAAAGGTAATCTCACTGATTGATTCCGACACGAACACGGTTGAGCTGTCTACACCTTCCTTCTCCAGCAGTTTTCGCAGATAGAAGGGAGTTTTCTTCACCCGTCCGCCTCCTTTCACATATACCTCAGCGGTATAGTGCTGCACCTGCATTTGGTGGTATTTACTCTTAGCAATGGCCTTGCGTATAATAGTGTAAGCTGGATCTTCGGAACCAGCCTGCACAATCACTTCTTTTAGTTGGATAGTCTGTACCGGCAGCGTAACGTTTAGCTCTACAAACGCATCGGCCACGGTAACTGAACTGGTCTGGGAGGCATAGCCCAGGTACTGAAACACCAAATCGTAAGTGCCGGGGTCTAGTTTTATTTCGTAGTAGCCCTGGTCATTGGTCGTAGTACCGGTTTCCAGTTGCGGAATGTAGATAGTAGCGAAGGCCAACGGTTGGCCCTGTTCGGTACTAATGACTCCCTGCACTCCCTGTCCCAGAACAGAGATTGAAGTTGAAAAAAATATAATCCACAGATAGAAATAACGCATAGGTGAGGGATTTTTCTCCTTTACGAGATGCAACGGGAGGCGGAAGGGTTGTTTAAAAAGTTAGAAAATTCTTAAGCGGAAAGTAAAACTTAACAATTATATCTCTTTACGAAGGAAAAGCTAATGCGTTTTACCTATTCTTCACTTCTTTTGGGACATAATTGCTAAAACTCCGTTAGAGGAATATATACTTTTTTAACTTGTTTATGTGGCTATACCAAGTTGGCATTACACTGCTAAAAACTGGGCTCTACGCTTCAGTTCTCTTCTCCCGGAAAACCCGGGAATTTCTAGCTGGGCGTAAGGGTTTGTTCAGGCAGCTAAAAGAATTTTCCGAAAAGCGACAAGACGAACCTTGTTTCTGGTTTCACTGTGCTTCGTTAGGAGAGTTTGAGCAGGGGCGGCCCGTTATTGAATCGCTGAAGGAGCAGTATCCTGACGCTTGTATTATCATTACCTTTTTCTCCCCCTCGGGTTATAACGTCAGAAAGGACTACAAATTGGCTGATTTAGTTTGCTATCTCCCGCTCGACGGTGCCTTGAATGCCCAGCGATTTATGAAGTTAGTACGGCCTACCGTAGCCTTATTCATCAAGTACGAATTCTGGTACGGATATTTACGGGCATTAGACCGGCGAGACATTCCCAGCATATCGGTATCAACCTTACTTCGACCGGATTCCGCTCCTTTCCGATGGTACGGTGGGTTTTACCGGCAGATGCTACGTTTGATCGACCATTACTTTGTGCAGGATGAGCTAACCGGAAAACTGCTGGAGAATATCGGTATTCGTTCTACCACTCTGGCTGGAGATACTCGCTTCGACCGGGTTGCTGAGCTATGTCATGAAGCAAAAGAGATTGAGCTTGCTAGCGTATTTAAGCAAGATGAAAAAGTAATGGTAGTTGGTAGTAATTGGCCGCCAGATACGGAAGTACTACTCCCGTTTATTCAGGAGTTTGAGGAGCAACTCAAATTTATCATTGCCCCGCACAATATTGAGGAAGCGCACCTAGTACGTATTGAAGAAGAGGTGCCGTACAAAACTATTCGCTATTCGCAGGCGAAAGCCAATACTGTTTCTAACTATCGGGTGCTGCTGATCGACAATGTAGGAATGCTCACTTCACTCTACCGCTACGGCGATTTTGCCTACGTAGGGGGAGCTTTCGGCAAGAGTCTACACAATATTCTGGAACCCGCTACCTATGGTATGCCGTTATTCTTCGGCAACCGCAGCTACCAGCACGTACGCGAGGCTACTGATTTGCTCAAACTAAAGGGCGCTACTACGGTAAACGATACTAAAGACTTACGGTATAAATTCTTATCTATCTGGAACGACGAGGAAAAGCAGCAGCGCATAGGCGATATTTGCCAGCACTACGTGCAGACTCATACCGGAGCAACGAAGAAGGTGATGAGCTACTTAGAACGCTTCCTATCATGAAGGGGGTGGTTATGAAGTCAACCGGGTCATGGTACAGTGTACTCAGCGAAGATGGGCAAATATACCCCAGCCGGTTGCGAGGCAAATTTAAGATCAAAGGGTTGAAAGTAACTAACCCAGTAGCGGTAGGTGATAAAGTGATCATTGAACAGGAAGATGAAGCGGAGAATACAGCGGTGATTACCAACATTCTGCCCCGCGAAAATTATATTATCCGCAAGTCTACCCGTAAGGCCTACCACGGTCATATTCTGGCCACAAACCTTGATCAGGCAATACTTATTGTTACTCTCGATTTCCCGCGCACCTCATTAGGGTTTATCGACCGCTTCCTGGTTTCGGCCGAGTCGTTTCGGATTCCGGCGTTGCTAGTGTTCAATAAAACCGATTTATTGGATGATGATCAGCTAGAATTCCAGGCAGCTATTATGGATTTATACGAGCGGGTGGGCTACCCCTCACTAGGCATATCGGCCATGAATGCGGATGATATTCAACAGCTGCAGGAGCGGCTGAATGGAAAAGTGAGTTTGTTCTCCGGGCACTCGGGAGTAGGAAAATCGACTATTCTGAACCAAGTACATTCGGAAATTCAACAAAAGACCTCGGAGGTGTCTACTTTCGCCAACAAAGGAGTGCACACTACTACTTACGCCGAGATGTTTCGGATCGACCAGAAAACCTTCGTTATTGATACTCCCGGAATCAAAGAGCTGGGGTTGATGGACATAAACGAAGGGGAGCTACGCGATTATTTCCCAGAGATGCGAGCCCTCATTGGCGAGTGTAAATTTTATAACTGTACACATGTGCATGAACCGGGTTGTGCTGTAAGAGATGCCGTGGAGTCGGGCGAAATTTCCGAGAGCCGTTACTATAACTACCTCAGTATGCTAGAAGATGAGGATAGCCACCGTTAATTACGGGGGGCATCTTCTATCCTAAGCGGTAACTAAGTCGGGAGTAACTGGCTTTTTGCCAAGTAAATCATTAACAATAAGTTTGTATTTACCAGATTTAGCTCTAATAATTTGATCATCGGATATATACGAAAGCGTATAGTGTACCTGCTCTCCTACAAATTCGGTAATTTTATTACGGAGAAACATCTCATCTTGTGGTCCGTAGTCAGGACTGACTACTAAATTTACTTGAAACGTTTCTAGTTGCTTTTGGATAACTTGCGCTCGGAAGAGATTAGGCACGCGATCAAAAATACCCCAGATCATCCCAATACGGCTTCCGTCTGGTAAGAGTAATATATCATCACTTCTACCCTGTATAGTTTTAGCTTGTCGGCAACCTGAGGCTATCTTCGAGTTAGTTTTATCTAAATTGATAATATCATCTACCCGGTAACGAATAAGAGGAAAGCTAAAATTGATTAGTCCAGTAGTAATAGCATACTCGTCATAATACTCGTTCACGGAGTACAATGGCAACTCATGGTATTTGCCATCAAGCCGCTGTTCTAAAGCAATACTGCGTTCAGCATTGCCGTACCAATCTACTATGCGCGTATTAAAAACCTCTTCAACTTTAGTGCGTTGATGATGATACAGGGTTTCAGAAGAGGTAAATACTAACGGTATGGATATGGATTTACCCAACATGCAGAATATGTTAGCTAGAGATTCAATAGAGCTTGGGTAAGCATAAATAGCATGGGGGGCAAATTGGCCGATTTTTTCGTAGTACCAAGGAGCATTTTTTTCGCTAAGGTGGTAGCTAGATAAAAATAGTGACCGAGTAAAAGGATCGTACTTCTCTCGCTGATCACGATGAAGATCTCCTCGGAGTACTACAGTTTTCATCCCTGGATAGTGACCAAAATCTATTCTTTGCCGCCAGTGATAAGCTCCTTCTAAGACAGTTGATTGATAATCGCGACACACCTGTAGTGGTGGCCCCGAAGTGCCGCTAGTAAATGCTTTTATACTATTAAGTCTGTGGCCAATAAAAATTTCTTTGATATGTTCCTTTAAATCGGTCTTGGTGATGACCGGTAATTGACTAATATCTTCAATTGACTGTATTTGCCGGAGGTTCACATCGTGCAGATCGTATAAGTTTCGATAGAAAGGCGACTTACAGTAGGCTTGGTTTATTAATTTAAGAAACCGCTTATTTCTCAAGCACTCTAATTCTGCAAAACTTAGCTCACGTTCTTGTTGTACTGTATTAAGTTTCTGATAAAAGTATGGGTTGTAGCGTAGTTGTTTATTCACCCATAATTTAATTTGTGTGTGCATAGCAGTAGGCGACATTTCGGCAGAAGTAAGGAAAATATTTGATTACATTGTATTATTTTACCCTTTGAGAGCAAAATGTAATATGAAAAAATCAATAAAACAAATTAGCTGCATTGTTAAATCAAAATATTTATGTAAGCCAGATATGCATATTCATTTGGCTCTCTAGAAAATAGATGTTGTCAATTTTTCAATTAAGAAATACTAGGTACTCCCCGCAAAATATCAGCGTCAAGCTCTCCCTGTTCACTGGTGCGCAGTACGGATATGTCACCGGTAGTTTCAAATACTACCGCTTTCACCTGATTATAGTTGAGTACACTGGCCCCTCGTAACTTAGCCCGTAAATTGCTTTTCGTAGCTGGACTTTTCTCAAGTTTTCATAAAGTATAGTAGAGCTATTCATAATAAACAGCAGTTGATTATCGACCACACTACTGAACCAACCGAGTTTTTGCCGAAGAACCATTTTAGTAAAGTATAGGCGAAGTAGCGCCACTCCACTCTGCACCATACCAGGACTTTTATGAACAATAACTGACGCTAGCATAGTGCCTACTGCCACCGTCATGGCAAAATCGGAGCTTAACATTTTAGGGAAACTCAGCAGCTCAAAAATACGGGTGTAAATAATAACCATCGTGTAGATCAGTAAGAAATAAACCAGATTAATAAGTAGAAAATCTACTGAAGAAAAAACCCATTCTTTCATAAGAAGTATAGTTTAAAAAGTAAGCGAATAAGGTTCATATAGACAACTCGGTTGGGGTAACCGAACGATTGGGTGTTCGATTCCAACGATTCATCCGGTAATATTAACCATTCGGTAATTTCTGTTCGCATCGCCTTCTCTTCTAAACTACATTTACTAAAAAAATAATCACCCATGGAAACCGCTCGCAATATCACTTTAGTGCTTCACATCATTGCCGGATTTACTGCCCTTACAGTGGGAGTTATTCCTTTTGTCGCCAAAAAAGGAGGTAAACTGCACAATACTACTGGTAAAGTTTTTTACTACGCCATGATCTTCGTAGCCTTTTCTGCTTTCGGGCTAGCCACCTATCGGTTCAGCCCTTTTCTGCTGATGGTGGGATTACTCACGCTATACGCTACCATGACCGGCTACCGAGGACTTCAGTTGAAACGCCAACGCGCTACCCGAGGACAACGACGCGATTGGATACTGTTAATTTCCGTAGGGTTAGGGCTAATTTTTACCGTTTGGCAAACGATCTCCCGATTTGGTACGGGTAATACTGGCATCCTAATTTTGGTAAGTGTATTCGGAAGTCTCCTGGCGGTTGACCTACTATCAGACATTCGATTATTCAGCGGTCGGAAAACTATGACTAACAAAAGCTGGATTCGTTACCATATTAGCCGTATCTCGGGAGCGTATATCGCTGCCTGCACTGCCTTTCTGGTAAATAATGTTCAAACGGACCCTGGGTTTATCGCTTGGTTGCTACCCACCATTATTGGTATCCCGTTGATTTCGGTGCTACGCCGACGCTACTTTGCATCTAAGAGGAAGCTCACGAGCACAAGATTAGAAGCATACACTAGTTGAACACCTAGCGAGTAAGTACACAATATTATGGGACGCTTTTTAGTCGGCTTAATGATCTTCAGAATCGTTGAATTGCCACAATACATTCACTAGTTGCCATTTTCCATTCAGTTTTACGATATGCATATAATCAATCCAGTCATCTGCTATGAGTTTCACCGAGGCGGTTTTA
>CAKZYJ010000053.1 GCA_937884755.1 uncultured Flammeovirgaceae bacterium | reverse complement strand
GAATGATCTTTTTGCCAAAGCCATGTTCCGAATGGGGCTTCCGGTTTCTCCCAAAAACATCTTTCCTACCAATATTCAGGGCCTACCTACCTGGTATGAAGTCCGCATCAACGAAAAAGGTTACCTGGGTCGACGCGATGGCATTGATCTGCTGGTAGGCGTGAATCCGCAGAGCTATCGTAAGGATGTTGACTCGGTACGGCCGGGCGGCTACTTTGTGTATGATAACACCAAGCGATTGCACGATGAGTTCATCCGGGAGGATATTCACTACATCGGTATCCCGATGATGCAGATTTGCATGGAGCATTATCAGAACCCGCGCCACCAGCAACTCTTTAAAAACATCGTGTACGTGGGGGCGCTGGCGGCTTTACTGGATATGGAGATGGCGGTGATCAAAGATATTGTGAGTCAGCAGTTCCAGAAGAAAGAAAAGCTGATTCCACCTAATTTCCAGGCATTAGAACTAGGCTACAACTACGCCCAGCAACATTTTGATTGTCCGCTCGATATCCGTGTGGAGCAACGGAATAATACCGGAGACAGTATTCTTATCGACGGAAATACCACTACCGCGTTGGGAGCCATCTACGGCGGGGCTACGGTTGCCGCCTGGTATCCCATCACCCCTTCTACCTCGGTAGTGAAAGCCTTTGAGACTTACTGCAAAAAGCTGCGCGTGGATGCGGAAACCAGCAAGAAGAAATACGCCATTGTACAGGCGGAAGACGAACTTGCAGCGATGGGTATGGTGATTGGCGCTACCTGGAATGGTGCCCGGGCCTTTACGGCTACCAGCGGACCGGGAGTATCTTTAATGAGCGAATTTATTGGCCTGGCCTACTTTGCCGAAATCCCGGTAGTGTTGGTCAATGTGCAACGAGGCGGCCCATCTACCGGCATGCCTACCCGTACTCAGCAATCGGATATTTTATCGTCGGCTTACGCCTCCCACGGGGATACCAAGCATCCGCTATTATTCCCCAGCACTCCGGCCGAATGCTTTGAGATGTCGGCCACGGCCTTTGATCTGGCCGACCGCCTGCAAACCCCGGTCATTATGATGTCGGATCTGGATTTGGGAATGAATAACCATATGTCGCCACCGCTGGCTTGGGATGAAAGCCGAAAATACGATCTGGGAAAAGTTTTAACGGCGGAAGATTTAGAAGGTATGGAGCAATACGGTCGCTATCTGGATGTCGACGATGATGGTATCTGCTACCGTACTATTCCGGGTACGCACCCTACTAAAGGCTCGTTCTTCACCCGCGGTACTTCCCGCGACGAATACGCCCGCTATACCGAAGAAAGCGCGGTGTACGAACGCATTGTGGACCGACTAGTGAAGAAGTGGAACACGGCCAAAGATTACGTGCCGCTGCCGGAACGGTATCAGGAGGGGAATCAGTCGGCTCAAGGAGTATTGTTCTTCGGTACTTCTACCTACTCAGCGTTGGAAGCACTGGACTTGCTGAAAGAACAGGGTGTTTCGCTAGATGCTCTGCGGGTGAAAGCTTTTCCGTTTCATTCGTCCATCGATCAGTTTATTCAGGAGCACGAACAGGTGTTTGTAATTGAACAAAACCGCGATGCCCAATTCCGCTCGCTGCTGATTAACGAATTAGAAATATCTCCCCAAAAGCTAGTATCCGTACTTAATTATGACGGTATGCCGATAACTGCCGATAAAATTATACAAGAGATTAGCTCTCATCTGCCGACACCCGAATTTGTCACTGCCAACAACCAAGGAAAAGCCCATGACCTACGTTAAACCCACCTTCCGCCACCCTAAGTTAGCCCGCAATAAAATCGGCTTCGCCAAGGCCGATTATGAAGGGGCTATCTCTACCCTCTGCGCCGGTTGCGGTCACGACTCTATCAGTGGCGCCATTATCCAGGCTTGCTACGAAATGGCTATTGAGCCGCATAAGTTGGCTAAGATCTCGGGTATTGGCTGCTCATCTAAAACCCCTACCTACTTTCTAGGGAACTCCCATGGTTTTAATTCAGTACACGGACGTATGCCTTCCGTGGCTACCGGCGCCAATTTGGCGAATAAAGATCTGATCTACCTGGGCGTATCCGGTGACGGAGATACGGCTTCTATCGGAGTCGGGCAGTTTTGCCACGTGCTGCGGCGCAACCTGAATATGGTTTACGTGGTAATGAATAACGGCTGCTACGGCCTCACCAAAGGACAGGATTCCGCTACCGCCGATGTAGGCTCTATTAGCAAAGCCGGTTCCAATAATCCGTTTGAGCCCATTGACTTGGTAGGTTTGGCGCTGGAATTAGGAGCTACCTTTGTGGCGAGAAGTTTTTCGGGCGATAAAACCCAGTTAGTACCACTAATTAAAGCAGCCATGTCGCATCCCGGTTTTGCCCTGCTGGATGTGCTTTCGCCCTGTGTTACGTTCAACAATAATGTGGGTTCTACCAAATCGTACACCTACATTCGTGAGCACTTAGCGGCTACCGCTACGATGGATTTTGTTCCTGAAGAACAGGAGATCACAGTAGACTATGCTGAAGGAAAAAGCACTTCAGTGGTGATGCACGACGGCTCGCTGGTGCAACTCCACAAGCTTAGCCCCCACTGGGACCCTACCAACCGACGTTCGGCCATGGAGCGCGTACAGCAAGCTAAACAAGACGGCGAAGTGCTCACCGGCCTGCTCTACCTCGATCCCGACAGTCAGGAGTTACACGATACGTTAGATACGGTGGATGAGCCGTTGAACACACTACGAGAAGCTCCTCTGATTCCCACCGCTGAAGCGCTGGATAAGATTAATGAGTCGTTCCGATAGGGTTTAGCTTCTATTGAATTAGCCTATCAAAGGCTGCTTTCAGTGCTTCGCGCTCGCTGGGTTTAGGAGCATCCTTATCCATAATTTTTCCCTGCTGATCTATGATCAGATAGCGGGGAATAGGCACTCGGGTGTCCTGCTGATGAATATGTTGCCACAGGTCTTTTTGCAGTGCTCGGTTAGCGATCAGATGATAGCCTTCTAGCTGGTATTTCTCAATTCGCTTACGCCACTTCTTTTCGTGCTTGCTTCGGTCAATGGACAGAAAAAGTAATTTGATGGGTTGGTTTTTGACTAGCCCTTCTACTTCTGGGTAATGGACGAATTCTTCGATACAGGGTTTGCACCAGGTGGCCCAGATGTCTACGTATACTACGTTGCCTTTAAATTCTGAAGTTAGCTCGTTCCAGGAGTTGTAGTCTTCTGTTTTTAGATAGGTGGTTGTTGAGTTGGTATGATTGGGCTGTTGGGTAAATGGTATAGATGCATTTAGTACTGCTGACGCTATAAAAATTATTACTTTCACGCTGTTCTCTAGTTGTATTGTTCATTTCTTTTGTCTTGAAACAAAAGAAACGGAACCAAAGAAAAATTCAAGAAAGTTCAAAGCTTCCCCCCACTAGCTTACGCACACCCCGCTGAACTTTCGGGCCTACCCGCCGAATAAAAAAACGCTTAAAGACAGTATTGATTGGATTGTTATTAGATTTTTATTTTGCAATAATATTTTGAACCCATACATACTATTTAAAATGCAGTCAACTCTGACCTCTACTTGTAGAAAAACAACTACTTAATTGTACATTCTAAAATTTCCCACTAGTTTGCTATCTTGTCAGTTTGAAATTTTCTAACCGTTATTTTTTCGTTTAGGCAATACTAAAAGGCTAATATTAGGTGAATATTATTTATTACGGCAGTAAGTAGTTTTGACATTTTGATTAGGTCGCTTTATGAAGTTAAGAGGAATAAGAATCAAAAATTTTAAATCCATTAGAGATCTTTCATTAGCTTTTCCAGAGTCTGGTATTCTGGTATTAGTAGGTGAGAATAATGCGGGCAAATCAAACATAATCCGTTCAATAGATATGATCTGTGGTGAAAGCTGGTATGGACGGGAAAAGCTAGAAGAAAGAGATTACTACCTAAAAAATACGCAAAATTCCATAGAGGTAGAATTGTATTTTGAGGATAGCACTGAGAAAAGGTGTGCTATATTTTCTTCACAAGAAAAGTGGCCTGTATACTATCGTGGCTGGCAAGACAAAACAAAAATATACGGAAGTATTAAAGAAGATTTTCCTTGCACCTACTTAGGCGCCGACAGAACATTAGATAAGCATTTATCATTTTACGATTGGACATTGATTGGTCGAATCAGAAAAGCATTTCACAAAAAGATTCAACCGGATCTGAAAACAGAACTGGATCAACAATACGAAGCTCTGATACAGATCTTCTCCCAAGTTCCGGGCTTTGATGATTTCAAAAGCGACTTTTCCACATTTTTTGATGAGCTTTACCCGCACAGTAAGTCTCGCTTGAATATAGACTTTAAACCATTTACTCCAGCCAACTACTTCAAAACTATGCAGATTCTGGCACAAGATCCAATTGATGAAGGTAGTCAGTTAGATGTGGAAGAACTAGGCGAAGGCTCACGAAACCTCATATTAATATCGCTGCTTAGAAGCTATGCCAAAAACTTCAAAGGTACCGGTGATTTGAGCGGAATTCTAGCACTAGAGGAACCAGAATTATTTCTACACCCCCAAGCAAGAAGACACCTCCACCATGTTTTGAGAGAAATCGCAGATAGCGGAATACAGATAATTATTTCTACTCACTCAGCTTCCTTTATTGATACTGAGTTTTTTGACGATATAGGTCGCGTAACCAAAGTTAGGAACAATGACGATAAGGAAGAAACGAATGTGGTGTTATGTAAAAAACAGGATTTAGTCAATCACTGTATTTCTACTGGTGTTCCTGAAGAAAAAGTAAATAAGGATAATATTGTTGAGTACTATAAAACTACATCTAATGCAAGACTTAACGAAGGATTTTTCGCTCGCTGTTTAATTTTAGTTGAAGGTGAAACCGAAGAATTAGCTATTCCCGAGTACCTAATGAATTATTGCAAAAGTTGTGACGCGATGGGTATATCAATAATTGCAGTGAACGGTAAAAATCAAATACCGAAATACTGGCGACTCTACTCGAAATTTGAAATACCTATCATTATCGTTTTTGATAACGATAATGGAACCGGAAAGGAAAAATCTAACCAGAATATAGCCACCTGCTTTGGACTAGAGATAGATGATATTCTTAATGTTCCTCAGTATTCTAAAGTTGTCAATAGCAATACAACGCCACAAACACAACTGTTGATACTTGATACTGACTTTGAAACTTGTATTCAAAAAGAATTACGACAAGACGAATTGTATCGAGAAATTAATGAACAAGCTAGAAAGCTAATTAAACCAATTGGTAAGCAACAAAAAGGAGTTATCGCTAGGTACGTTTGCAGAAAACTCAAGGAAAAACGCCCGGACTTCACGCCTAAATTGATTCGTGATTTGGTTACCATGTTAGACGATTTCCTACCAGTCTCGAGTACTAATATTCAAAGCAACATTTTAGACGATGATTTACCATTCTGAGATATTGCAGATTTTTTTCTGTTTCCACGTGCGTTGGCCCGAAAGTTCAGCGGGGTGTGCGTTAGCTCTTAGCGGGGAAGCTTTGATCTTTCTTGATTTTTCTTTAGTTCGTTTCTTTGTATCAAGACAAAGAAATGAACATCAACTAACGCACGAGTGTATAGATAACACTGCTGAGTATGGGGTGCGCACTTCGTAAGCGTATAGAACCTAAATGCAATCAGAAGCACCATGCTCGAGATTCCTGATCTTCGCTTTGCTTCGTCAGGAATGACGTGTAGGGAGTGGTCTCGCTCAATCGCTCAGCATGACTTGAAGGGTGGATTTGCACGCTACTTCCTCAGCCGACGCAGCGCGGGAATGATAGAAGAGAAACACCGATGCAAGATTTGCTGACAAACTGTACAAAACCCCCTATTTCACTCAACAACCACTAATAATCAACCTAAAAACAGCGACTTTTCAGAAGTCAACCCCAATCATTCATCAGTTTAGGCGGAAATTTTCGATGAGAAAAATCTTATTCTCGTACTTTAGAGTGAAATTTCCAACTGGAAAAGTCACTCACAGCACTTTTGAGTGATATTTCGAAATAGAAAAATCTAATTCGACCTGCTCAGAGTCATTTTTCCAACTGGAAAAGTCTCAAAAAACACTTTTTTGTCGCATTTCCCACCAGAAAAGTCACCAAAGGAGTGCTGGGAGTCATTTTTCAGATCGAAACAATGGCAAAAAAGTGCTCAAAGTCATTTTTCCAGTCCGGAATGTAAGGTCGTAACTGCTTTCCGTCGCTTTTTCCCGCCAGAATGTAGGTTAAAACTGTTTTCTGTTACATTTCTGGTGCGAGCAATGACCGCGAAGGAGTAAAATGCCTCTTTTCCAACCGAAAGATAGAGTTTTAATTGCTCTCCGTCATTTTCCCGCTACCGACAATGGTTACAGACCACTTTCTGGCTTTTCCCCGCAATAAGACCTGACAAAATCTTTCATTTTTCTTATCTTGTAGTAAGCCTAACTTTCCCACCTATGCTCAACGCCCTCGATTTTATCCGCAGCAGCGACGGCTTCAAGCAGTTTACCGTCGACGAATTGACGTTTGTCACCTACGATTGTCCCATTGAGGAGTCGCCCTTCGACTACTGGACACCCAAAAACTACTTTTGCTTTATTACCAAGAACGGCCTGCGCTGGAAAACCCCTCAGCAAGACTATACCTTTTACGAAGGCGATGCGGGCTTTATTAAGAAGGGTGCCCACCGAGTGTATAAGGTACGCAGCGGAGAATTTTGCGCGCTAATGATCTTCCTTCCCGACGATTTTATCTGCACTACCCTGCGGGAAGAATCCGTACAAGCTTGTGAGGCTGCGGAAAATTTTGATACTGTCATCCCGTTAGATGTTGACCAAACGCTTTCCGATTATTTCTCGGGAGTGCTTAACTATTTTGCTCAGTCCACTCCGCCTTCCAAGAGTCTACTGAAGATAAAACTAAAGGAGCTAATTATTAACGTAGCCACGGGGGATAATAATCAATCTCTATCTACCTACTTCCGAGGCATCTCGCTAGATAAGCAGCAGGAGCTACGAGAGATTATGGAAGAGAACTTTCTGTATAACCTCACACTGGACGAGTACGCTAAGCTGTGCGGGCGCAGTTTGGCTTCTTTTAAACGGGATTTTGAGAAGGTTTACCAAACTACTCCGGGCAAGTGGCTCAAACAGAAGCGGCTGGCCCACGCCAAATTCCTGCTGGAAACCACCGACCTCAACGTGAACGAGATCACGATGGAATCGGGCTTCGAGAATGCCTCCCACTTCATCCGAACCTTTAAGCAGCAGTACCAGCACCCGCCGCTGCAATTTCGCAAGCAAGTGGTAACTACTGCCTGAGCTTTACAGCACATTTTTTGATTTTACCAGCAAATTCCCTCTGCCGGTTAGTGGGTATCTTAGGGGTAGATTATTACTCAACCTAAAGCCTAACCCGCTATGAAATTAAACCACCTTACCGCACTGCTGCTAATTATGTTGGCCTGCAATGCTTCGGTTGATCCCGCACAAGAAGCGGAAACCGATTATGACAATGAGTTTATTGTTGATCTGAACCATCTTACCTACAACGTAGCCAACGAGCACGATAACTTCTACTCCTTTATCGGGGTGCGAGCCCTAGCCATGACGCATCTGGCTATTCACGATGCGCTGAACGTGGTAGAACCTCAGTACGAAACCTACGCCTACCACCAACCCTCCGCCAACGCTGATCCGCTGGTGGCCGCTACTGAAGCGGTGCGCAACATCCTCCTGAAAGCTTATCCCCAGCGGGCGGATACTGTCAATCTTATTTGTAATAAATGGATTGGTAGTATCCCAGCGTCAGAAGAGAAGGAAAACGGGCTGGCACTGGGTAAAGAAATTGCTCAAACCTACATTGACTTGCGGGAGGGCGACGGCCACGAAAAACAGGGCGACTACACTCCTATGACCAAACCCGGTGACTATCAGTACCCCACCGGCTGGGATAATTGGGTACTCAAACCCGACTTCGACTACGCCCGCCCGTTTACCCTAGATACCGTCACCCAGTTTCGTTCCCCGCCACCACCTGATCTAGCCAGTGAGGAATACGCCGAGTTGTTCAACGAAGTGAAGGCTTACGGAGCGAAGAACAGTACGGTACGGTCAGAAGACCAGACCCATTTTGCCCACTGGTGGGCCGAGTTTGCCGAGCATGGCTGGAACCGTATTGGCCGGATAGTGGCGAAAGAAGAAGATCTGTCGGTGTACGAAACGGCTCGGCTGTTTGCACTGATCAATATGGATATTTACGATATCTACCTGGCCTCGCTGGAGAGCAAGTACCACTACGACACCTGGCGACCTATCACCGCCATCCAAAACGCGGCTACCGACGGTAACCCTAAGACGGAACCTGACCCTGACTGGGAGCCCGAGATGCTTACCCCACCCTGGCCGGAGTATCCTTCCGCTCACGCTTCGGTAGCCGCGGGCGGAGCCGAAGTAGTCACCCATGTATTGGGCAGTCCTGAAGTTGCATTTACGATGAAATCTGTCTCGGCCCAGCCCGTAGGTTCAACCCGCACCTATAATAATCTCGATCAGGCCGCCGACCACTGCGCTGACTCCCGCATTATGAACGGCTACCACTTCCGCTTTGCTACCGAAGAAGGCAAGCAGCAGGGCCGAGCCGTAGCCCGCCATATCATAGCTAATTATCTGAGGCCCGTTGGTGGGTGATTGGGTATGGGAGATTTGTCGGCAATGTTAGCTGAGCGGTATCTTGTCGGGACAGAATCCCTCTTCATCATAAATACATGGGAGTGTCCTTACGAACACTCCCATGAGCTGAATAGCTGGCTATTCTTCTTAAGTTAAAAAGGAAGGTCATCCTCGATTGAGCTATCCGTTTGATTTTGTTTAATTTTAAACTCTAGCTTATCTTGATTATTAAGAATCCAACCTTCGCCAGATTCAGTTAATCTACATGCTAAGAATTCTTCTCCATTGTTGAAATCGTCTGTTTCTTTGTATGTCTCAACTAATCCTGCCTTTTTCAAAGTCCTAATCCCAACACTTGTTGCAATTGCTGTATAACCTGCTTTCTCCATTTCATTTTTTAGCTGGTAAACTGACATGAAATCTTCACTAGTCATTTGATTTTCTATAATTAAAACAAGCATTGCAATTTCATGACTTTTCAAGCCTTCTCTGTCAGCTATTGGTGCTGAGTTTATGGCTTTAACAGTCGCACTTTTACTTCTGTAAGCGTTTATCTTTCTGGTAATAGTATCTTCAAGACTCTCAAAGTCGCTTTTAGAGCCCGTTTTATAAGATACTATGTGTCGATGTTGAATATCAAAAGGAAATTTGCTAGTACGTTCTTCAGAACAGATCATCACTACATCTTTACCGCATGCGAACGCATAACCTAATTCGTACCAAACATTAGGGTTATCTAAAGTTATTTCGGCAAAACATATCTGAGATTCAGAAATATTTCTCTCTATTTCATCTATCGGTACTCTTACACTCAAATCTTTATCGACTCTGTAAGCCTCAAACCCAGCCTTTTCGATTGCCGGTTTAAAAATGTCGTTGAACCTTCTGTCAAACTTACCGCTATCAAATGGTTGAATTACGAAGCATCTATCCATTTTAAAGTGTCTTAAGTAAGTAGTCTGATTTTTTTGTTCAATAATCAATTCTTGGTAAAAATCAAATACTGCCAGGGCTCTAGCGTAAGTGGTGCATCGGCTGATAACTCGTACGATTGTTCGGTGAAGTAATCGGCGTAGGTGCCGGCTACGCTGGCATCGGTCAGTTGTAGCTCTTGGGCTTCTCCTGAGAAGTTCATGACCCCAATCACGGTGTTGCTATCTTTCTCCCGCTTAAAGGCGTACACGTGGTCATGGTCATTAATGCGGTAGGGCATACCGCCTTCTTTACCCGCCCACAGTGCCGGATTCTCTTTCTTTAGTGTTACTAGCTTGGTGTAGAAGGGCTGCAACTGCTGGGGGTCGCTCCAGTCAATGGTATCCTTCTCAAAGAACTTCAGTCGCTTGTCTAGGCCAACCTCCTGTCCGCTGTACAGCATCGGGATGCCGTAGGCCGAGAAGATAAAGGCCGCGAAGGTTTGGTGCCCGTCGCCGTAGCGTTCAAATACGGTTCCGTTCCATGAGTTCTCGTCGTGGTTGGTAATCATGGTCATACGAAACGGCTGCTGACCGTATTCCTGCAAGTCTTTCATAATCCAATTCGCCAGGGTATCGGCATTGGCTTCGCCTTTCCCCACCTGGTCGGTTAGGTGCAGCAACTCCCAGGCGTAGGTAGCGTCAAATTCCAGATGCATGCGAGCACCGTTCCACTCAGCCAGCCAAAACAAATCCTTCAGCGGGTCTAGCTCCGCAGTAGCCTCTTCCCAGAAGTAGAGCGGAATTTCGTGCCCGGCGTGGTCGCAGCGAAAGCCGTCAATATTAAACTCTTCTATCCAATACTTCATATCGGCAATCATGGCCTTACGCAATTCGGGGTCGGTATGGTCAAGCAGAGCGGTATCAGTCCAATCAGCTTCGTAGGTGATGTTACCTTGCTCATCTTTGGCGTAGAATTCAGGATGTTCGGTAATCCAGGGATGATCCCAGGCAGTATGATTGGGTACCCAGTCCAGAATCACGTACATATCCATCTCATGAGCGGTATCTACTAGGCGTTGAAAATCTTCAGCGGTGCCAAACTCGGGGTTTACCACGCGGTAATCGCTAATAGAGTAGTAACTACCTAGCGGACCTTTACGATTTTTCTCACCGATGGGCTGTACTGGCATAATCCACAGAATACCAATACCCATCTCCTGTAAGCGGGGCATATCGTCAATAAAGGCGTTAATGGTGCCTTCGGGAGTGTGTTGGCGGATATTCACTTCGTATACGGTAAGAGCGGCTGCTTTTTCGGGAAATTGGGCAGTAGTAACGGTCGTCTCAACCTCTTCAGTAGTGGGGTTAGCCTGAGGCTGACAAGCCGTAATAATGGTGGATAGGATAATTCCTAAAGCAATAATCGATCTCATAATCTTGTGTAGTGTAATTCCTATAGTGCTGCAAATTAACGAATTATTACGGGGAAAAATGCGATAATCTCAAACTGAAAATAGTGGTATCCATCCTGTAGATGGACAAATCCGGAGGTAAAATATGAATAGAAAAGCCAAAGCGGAACGTTACATCTACGAGTGTCAGGGTAGGGGCACATTTTCAGGGTAGATTGTTTTACCGGGGCAATTGTCGCTCTACTAATATAGCTAGTGGGAGAAATGCTTACTGGCTATTTTTTTGCTTACAATATTTTTTTCAAGCCTTGGTTACAATGGCCCACCGGCAGCTTACTAAATGATACCTTTCTTCCTACAGTGTTCTTTACCCAGACCTTCATTGTCGACTAAAACCGGCAATAGCGAAAAGCCGCTATTGACGTCAATATATACTACCACAGAATAGAATGATCAAAATACGGTAGGTAGATGGATGAAGGGGTGGAGAGATAGTATTCGTACTATTTCCTGCCCCTTTTATCTTTGTTAGTCGCGTAGCAAATAGACCAATCCGGCCACACCCAGAGCGGCTCCGGCAATCACTGCGGTAGCCATACCCCGGTGGGTAGTCACTTCCAGCTCCAGGCTATCTTCGTGGGCTTCACTGTCAAAAGAACCGTGAGCACCCCGGTCCTCCGATACCGGTTCCCACAGATTATTTGGACGGTTCGGATCTTCCGGTTGCTCAGTCTGCTGACCGGAATAACCAACCTTAGCCAGTAGTCGGTCGAGCACCGCGGGGATTAAAGTATTACCTAAAGATGTTTGCAAAGGACCTATCCCTACAGACACCGAGCGTCGTTTATTGTGGGCGGCGTAGTAGATAGCCCGGGCAGGTACTTCGGGTTGATAAATTTTTCCCATTGGCTTCCCCTTCCTGGGCAATCGAGATTTTACCCAGCTGAATTGGGTAGTATTAACAGCTGATGGATGCACCATTGTCAGGTGCACATTGCTATTATCGTGAAGTAGTTCGGAGCGTACTGAGTCGAAAAACCCGTTAGTAGCGTGCTTGGAGGCACAGTAAGCTGAATGTAGCGGAATACCCCGGTAGGCTAATGCAGAACCCACCATGACGATGGTACCCTGGTTGCGGGGTTTCATCCGCTTAAGCGCTGCCATAGTACCGTAGACCATTCCTAAAAAGGTAACATCTACTACCCGTTCAAATTCTTCAGCGGTCATCTGATCGAAGGGAGAGAATACGTTTTGCATAGCGTTGTTGACCCATACATCAATCGGACCTAACTCCTCTTCTACTTGTTGCGCCGCAGCTTCTACCTGGGCGTGATCAGATACATCGGTTTTAATAACGAGGGCTTCACCACCGAGGGCTTCTACATCGCGGCGACCTCCTTCCAGCCCGGCTTCACCGCGGGCCAACAGTGCAACTTTATATCCATGTTTGGCAAATTCACGGGCGGTGGCGCGACCTACCCCGCCGGAGGCTCCGGTAATGACCACCACCGGAGACACAATACGTTCTGGCATAAACAGCTAGATTATGTAAGTCAAAAAAATATTATACGT
>CAKZYJ010000052.1 GCA_937884755.1 uncultured Flammeovirgaceae bacterium | reverse complement strand
GCTGCCCTCAAGCCCCCTACCCAGCTAGTGCATGTGCTCAACGGATGCTTTCTGGACACCCGCGTACTGTTTGGTTTTTTGGGGGCCGTTGACCTGAAATCCCGAACGGCGAACTACTGGGGTGATGGTTTATTCCCAATGGACTTTACCACCTTTGCCGATACCGCGGCCTACACGGCTCGAGTGGCTACGGATGAACGCGAGGTGCCGGACAAGTTTTACGTAGTAGGCGAGCGACGTAATTTTCACGAACTGGTAGCCCTGCTGGAAGCAGAAACAGGTCAAGCATTCAACGTGGTTCATAACGGGTCACTGGAAGATTTAGACCATACGATTGCCCAGCGAGTTAGAGAAAATCCTGATAACCCCTATTCCTTTATACCGCTGATGTACTACCGAGCCATGCTCAACGGAAAAGGTGCCTTACCAGAAACGCATAACCATCTGTATCCGGAGATACAACCAACCCCGGTAAATGCTTATATTCGGGAATATGTTCGCCCTTTGTTAGCACAATAAACGCCAAGCACGACGTGTAGGTAGTCCTCTTCCAAATTCGCATCTAGGGACGGATGCTTTACAGGTAAACTTTAAATTGGTAGAAAGCCAAAAGAAATATCTATATCGCTGCTAAACTTATGGAAAAACAAGTAGATCGCATAGTAAGCAAAACTTCTAACCATATGGCTCCGGGTCTCCGATCAGTTGATATATCGAATCAAGAACTAACAAATGAGACGTTCTTGGTATTTTCTGACTTTCATATGGAACGCCCTGTATTTGGGCCCCATCCGCACGCTGGAGTGTCAGTCATGACATATATGTACCCTGACAGTACTGGAGCTTTTATCAACCGTGACAGCTTGGGCGATCATAGCCGTATTTTACCCGGAGGGGTACACGTAACCCAAGCCGGAAGAGGTATTCAGCACGATGAAGTACCCGAGCATACGGGCACCGATTGCCACGGCTTTCAGATTTGGATTAACCACGCCGATAAGGATCGGTTGGTACTGCCCCAAGCGTATCATGCTGACCCAAGCGAGATTCCGGAAGTGGTGGAAGAAGGGGTACGCATACGGATCATTCAGGGAAGTTATCAGGCGCAGCAGGCTCCATTTAAGATGATAACCCCCATTAGTTTGTTTGACATTAGCCTATCCCCGGGGGCATCGGTTCGCCTACCTGCACTAGAAATGGCTTTTGTATACGTAGTTTCTGGCCAGGGAACTGCGGGTGACCATACATTTCAGGCACAAGATTTTGTCTTATTTCAGGCGGCAGGCGACGAAGTAAAGCTTAATGCCGGCCAATCAGGATTGCAGTGTATGTTTGCTTCAGGTACACCTCATCGTGAGCCGATGGTTTTCGGAGGGCCTTTTGTCATGACGACCCAGGATCAAATGAGCGCGACCAAAAAACGCTTTGCCCGAGGAGAAATGGGTGAACTTCTTCCGCTCTAATCGTAGAAATCGTGGAAAAATTAAAGATAGTACAAGAAGCTGACGAGTTATTGGGTACACCAGCAAGTGGCAATGCGCTAGGATGGGGCACCAAAATTACGTTGCTATTGGCCAGCACCCTGACCGTGATGTCTGGAGCCACGATCTCACCCTCACTCCCCCAAATCAGCCAGGTTTTTGCCGACGTGCCCAACATAGCCATGCTCAGCCGACTGGTGCTCACTATTCCCGCCCTGTTTATTGCCGTATGTGCCCCTCTGGCGGGTTATATTCTCGATCGTTTTGGCCGAAAACCCTTACTGTTAGGGAGCTTGGTACTATACGGAGTAGCCGGTTCTTCGGGCTTGTATCTCGATAATCTCACTGCGATTCTGGTGGGGCGTGCCTTGCTGGGCATTGCCGTCGCCGGCATCATGACGACTGTGGTCACGCTTATTGGTGACTATTTTGAGGGAGAAGAACGTTCCGGCTTCATGGGTTTACAGGCAGCTTTTATGGGATTGGGAGGGGTGCTATTTATTAGCGGAGGCGGATATCTGGCTGACATTGGCTGGCGATGGCCTTTTGCTATCTACTTTTTTTCCTTACTTCTTATTCCGCTGGTGGTGACCTTTCTTCCCGAGCCCTCGTCTGAAGCAGAGCAAGGGGAGGACACCGCCTCCCGGTCGCCTCAAAATTATTCTCAAACACTCATTGCCGTGCTCTTTATCGTAGTCGTACTGAACATGATTGCCTTTTATATGGTACCCGTGCAGATGCCCTTCTTCTTGAGTGAAACCATTCAGGTCAATAACACCCTAGCCGGAGTGGCCATTGCCATGATTACGTTCTCCAGTGCCATGGTATCGCTGTTGTATCGGCGAATCAAAGCTCGGTTTAGCTTCTATGCAATTTATACTGTCGTATTCATCATGATCGCGGCGGGTTATGTCCTTATTTCGCAGAGTACTACCTACAGTATGGTCATACCCGCGTTATTGATCGCGGGTATGGGATCAGGCCTGTTTTTGCCCAATGTGAACCTGCATATCATGGAGCTGGCTCCGGCCAACCTGAGGGGGCGATTCGTTAGTGGAATCACCAGTGCTATGTTTCTCGGACAGTTTGTATCGCCGATTGCCGTGCAGCCCTTGGTTACGCAATTTTCGTTAGCACAAACGTTTATGTACGTCGGACTAGGGATGGGAATGATAGCACTGCTTTTTCTGCTGACAAGTCTGGTCAAAAAAGCATAGTCTCTATTCTACCCTGTGATAAGCTGTTGTCTGCTCTTAGACTACTTTTGGCCACCTCTTCAATAGTAAATGATTCATTCAACGGCCAAATCTGAACTCATGCTGAATGGTGTAGGTGGGCGTTTTGTTGTATACCTTCAAATTACGAAACATCATTTTAGACCTCAGCATAGCCCTGATTGCTACGCTTCCGAAGTTTAAGACGGGCTCATCGTTGCCGTGGCCATCGTCTTCAGCTTCAATCATAATAATGCCGTTGATGGCTCCTATTACCTTATTTCCTCGTTGTAAAATTTGGAGTTTGTGCCACTGG
>CAKZYJ010000051.1 GCA_937884755.1 uncultured Flammeovirgaceae bacterium | reverse complement strand
GGGTGATTCAAACGATATGTACCAAACCGAGCACGATGAGCTATTTGCCTCTATCCGCAATGGTTCACCGATTAATGATGGTGATTTTATGGCGCAGAGCACCTTGCTGGCAATTATGGGCCGCATGGCGGCTTACACCGGTCAGATTGTAACTTACGATGAAGCTCTTAACTCTCAGGAAAAACTTGGTCCGGAGGAATACAGCTGGGATCTGGAGTACCCGGTAGCCGCTGTACCCATGCCCGGAATTCAGGACGGAGTAGGACGATAACTTATTCGGTTTAGAGTTACAGGTTAGAAGGTTTTAAAGTTAGCTTGATAACCTTACTAACCTTCAACTTCTAAACCTGTAACCTTTTTATTATGTATCGACGTGATTTTCTAAAAACTAGCGGGGCGGCCATCGCTACCGTTCCGTTAGCCTCAGCTACCTTTCCGACCAGTTCGGCTCCTCAACTGAATATTAAAAAGTGCTTAAAGTACAGTATGGTCGATGCTCCCGGTTCGGTGCTGGACCACTTTGAAATGCTGAAAGAAATTGGTTTCGATGGAGTAGAAATGGACTCGCCCAGTGATATTAACATTGACGAGGTACTGGAGGCGAAGGAGCAAAGCGGTCTGGAAATCCCCGGAGTAATCAACTCCGCCCACTGGAAGATGCCGCTATCTGACCCTGATCCCAGTGTACGGGCTAAGTGTGTGGAGGCATCTAAAACTGCCTTACATGACTGTAAGCGTTATGGTGGCACCACCATGCTACTGGTACCCGGAGTGGTAAATGATAAAATCAGCTACGCCGATGCGTACCGGCGCTCGCAGGAGGAAATTCGTAAACTGCTGCCGGTAGCTGAGGAAACCGGGGTAAAAATTGCCATTGAGAATGTGTGGAACAATATGCTATTAAGTCCGTTGGAAGCCGCCCGCTTTATTGATGAGTTTGATAATCCGATGATCGGCTGGTACTTCGATGTAGGCAATATCGTCCGTTACGGTTGGCCTGAGCACTGGATTGAAGCCCTGGGCGACCGCATTATGAAACTGGACATTAAGGAGTACAGCCGCAAAAAGCAGCAGGATGAAGGTATCTGGAAGGGTTTTGAAGTAGAACTGATGGAAGGTGATTGCAACTGGCCGGAAGTAAACAAGGCATTAGATAAGATTGGTTACGAAGGCTGGGCCTCGGCCGAAGTAAAGGGTGGTGATCGTGACCGACTACAGTTTATCTCTCAAAAAATGGATGCTATCTTCGGATTAGCATAAGGTGACCTACGAACTCTACGGCTAAAGCTGTACCTTATTCTTCGGTTCGTTCGTAAAAATATAGCCGCGGAGGAGGATTACCCTGTTTCTCGCTAAGAGTAAAGTAACCCGAGCCATCGGCAGCCCAACCGACAGCTTCGCCCTGAGGTTCTACTACGTAGGGTAGTATTTTAGGATCTTGTTGCAGTAAGTCAAGCAAAGTCGTCTCTTCGCTTTCGCGACGCCAGTACAGTATCTCTACGTAAGACTTAATGAGTAATTCCTTGCCGTCGGGCGATAT
Organism: uncultured Flammeovirgaceae bacterium; assembly: GCA_937884755.1. GTDB lineage: Bacteria > Bacteroidota > Bacteroidia > Cytophagales > Cyclobacteriaceae > Tunicatimonas. Next base: position 2,407 of record CAKZYJ010000051.1, on the reverse strand, counting down.
ATCGCCGCCTACGGGCTGATTAAAGATGCCTACAATCTCCCGATTCCATTCGCCTATCTTCTTCGCCATAATTGTAAACCTTGTTGACTGGGGGTAGGCCAACTGAAATACCCACGCGAAATTATCCCGCTTAGATATGATGTATATATCCTTCGTGAAGGGGTCTACCAATAAAGTTTCAGCGTCTCGCGCACCGTTTAAATACTTGGCATTGATTTTCTCCGCATCTCGAATGGTATCTCTTACTGGAGTATCATCCGTAATAGTTGGTTCGGGAAAGCGATAGATATCTACACTGGGGTGTACAGCCTGATTGTCGCCAATATCGCCTACATACAGATAATTAATTCCTTCCTCTGGGCCGGGGCCAATCGCTATATCTTCCCAATCGCGGTTTCGCGCTCCGGCAACTACCCATTCTCCTAGCACTTCTCCCGAAGTGCTGATGGCGTAAATCTTGGGATCATCGCCGCTATCGTTATGCGTCCATAGCACCTCAGTATTGTTGCGGCTAGCTACTATCCCCGAGGCTTCGCTAATGGTTGGATTATTTACCTCGCCCTGGTCGATAGGTTCGGAGAAAGTGATTGTAGGCGTTTCGGGAGCAACTGGTGTCGGATCGCTTTGACCACAAGCTCCGAAGGGAAACAGCAGAATACTCCAAAGAATTAGCCGTATGTGGTAGTTTAGCTTCCTAATAAAATTGGGATAAGTCTTTTCCATTAATTGGTTAGTTTGGTTCCGATAAAACGTAGTCTAGCCAGTTCTCAGGAATCGTTAGAATCTGATTGGCCTCCAGCAGCTTCTGCCGAAGTTCTTCGTAGTCAACTTCCTGAATGCTGCTTTGTTGATTTACGGTCATAGCCGCCGCGCAACCGGCGCTCTGGCCTAGAATCATAAATGTAGGCAGAATCCGAATGGCGCCGTAAGCTACGTAGCTGCTGGAGGGACAAGTAGGTGTGATCAGGTTGGTGCACTCGGTTACCGTGGGAATTAACGCTTGCCAGGAGATACCGAACGGACACCAATCGTCTCCACCAAATACAAAACCTTCATTGTAGGCGTAGCCATACCGCACAATCCGACGGGCATGGTGAGTATCGGGCGGCCACCAGGCAATAGCCACCGGGTCAGCTACTTTCTCGGGGCTACCTCGGCGAGTATGCCTCTCGGTGATTACGTAGTCGGATACCATGCGCCGGGCGGAGCGAATATACAGGCGGCGGGGCCATCCGTCGTTATCGGTAAACTCGTCCTGGCAGAGTCCCCAGCCCGTCCAGTTCTGCCGGGTTTGTTCGTCTACGGCCGAGTCGTTTTGCAGAAACCAGATCAGTCCCTGGGTAAAATTCTTATGGTACTGAACCACGCTATCCTGCGTAGCGTAATCGCCAGCTGGGTACATCCAGTTTTCGCCGTAGAGGTTAGCCGACAGGTCGTGCCAGCTGCCCAGATCTGTTTTTCCGTTAGGGCGATTGGCGTGGGGGCGAAATAACTCCCCACCCGCTTTCAGATACCTTCGGTAGATTTCGTAGGTGAAGGGGTCGTAGTTGTCCGGTTGGGTGATAGTAACGCGATTATTCGGATCGCGGGTCAGCACCAACCGAAAGCAGAAACCCTGAATATGCTTATCCGGCTCGCCGTACTCACCTAGTCCACCGGATTGAATGGTGGGAATTAGCCCACTGCTGGCATCGCCGGGTACTACGTAGGGATCGACTTTTATCTCAAACTGCCGGTAGGTGTTTTCGGTTTGGATTCCGTTTTTCGTTTCACCGTAAAGCTGATTACCCTCCCGGATGGTTTCGGTAGTTATCCCGGCCAAATGCAGTAAATGTCCTTCTACCGAAGCATCAATAAATACCTTAGCCGATATTACTTGGCCATTTTCTAAAGTAATGCTTTGAATGGTAGAGCCCTCTTTCTGTACTCCATTGGTCTCCTTTATCCGGGTGTTGCGGATGATTTGAATGTTCTTTTCACGAGCTAAGAATTCTTCAATGATCTGCTCAGCTACCACAGGTTCGTAGCGGGAGTGCCAGCCGTATTCGTCAAAGGCAGGTTCCCGGCCGTAGTGTGCTTCAATAGCGGTGTATACTTCCCGGGCAATGCCCCCGATTACTACCGAGCTTCCGAAACGGATATCCTTGGCAATACCCTCCACCATCATACCGCCGGGATGCCCGGTGGGTTCGATCAAAACAACTTCTTGCCCCATTCGCGCTGCCTGAATGGCTGCTGTAAACCCCGCTTCGCTACCGCTAAGAATGCAAATATCCGTATTAATCACATTGGATAAATCGCCTTTTTCCTGGGAGCAGGATGAGGACAGTACTAGTAAACCGACTAAAAGGAATTGGTAATGGGTCAAAGTAGTTTTTATAGTTATCTTTGTCAGAAACGTATGATT
>CAKZYJ010000050.1 GCA_937884755.1 uncultured Flammeovirgaceae bacterium | reverse complement strand
CGACGTGATTGCCTATATCCGCTTCTCCAGGGCACTGCGCAACGGGGGAGAGGTTTGCGCCATGGTATCGGAAGAAGATGAGTCTGTTATTCTGATGAATCCCGATGCCAGTTATATTTTGGCGATTGATCCGCTGGATGGCTCTTCTAACATTGATGCGAATGTGTCAATTGGAACGATCTTCTCCATTTATCGTCGCAAGACCCCGCGGGGGGCTGACCTGGAATCGCAAGACTTCTTGCAACCGGGTAATGCCCAGGTGGCTGCTGGATACGTACTTTACGGTTCGTCTACTATGCTGGTGTATACCACCGGCTGTGGAGTAAATGGATTCACCTATGAACCGGAGTTAGGAGAGTTTTTCCTTTCCCATCAGAACATAAAAACACCGGTTGACGGTAAGATTTATTCTATCAACGAAGGTAACCACCATCAGTTTGACCGGGGAATTCAGGAGTACGTGAAGTACTGCTACCGTCGGGATATGACCACCCGCTATATCGGTTCTTTAGTAGCCGACTTCCATCGGAACCTACTTAAAGGGGGTATCTATCTGTATCCACCTACCCGCAAGTATCCTAATGGAAAGCTGAGACTGATGTACGAGTGCAATGCCCTGGCTTTTATTGTGGAACAAGCCGGCGGACAGGCTACCGACGGAAAGCGCAGGATATTGGATCTTCAACCCACCTCACTGCACGAGCGGGTTCCCTTGTTCATCGGTTCCGAAAACCTGGTAGGGGCTCTCAAAAACTTCCTCATCTCTGATCTACGCCCCACTGGAACTTAATAAGGGTAGAGGGTGAAGGGTGGAAGCCAAATGGATTATACAGTACTGATAATAGTATAGATCGTGAGTTGCGTGTTGTATAACTTGTAAAGTGCTGATATACAATATATTATTCGCTTTCCGTTGTCCACTATCAATTCTCAACTAGTATAAACTAGTTGATGTGAAGTCTGGCTTGATTGCTGTTATCGTAGGGGACGGTCAGTTGCCAGCTACCTTTTTCAGAATTCACGTCGAGTACAATTTGTTGAGCGTCTTGAGAAACAATGGTGGCTTTTACTTTTGGGTTATTATTAATTGACGGGAATAGTATCCAGGCCATTGTACTGCTTTCCTGAAGCTGAGTACGATAAATGGTAGCGATATTGGGCTCGTAAAGATTGTATTCGGGGCTATACCAGCCTTGTAGTTCCGGTTGTTCTTGTCCCATTACCATATCAATGGAAAAGGAGTGATCCCCAATCGGCATGATGGTTAAATATCCTGATTGACGCTGAGCTACCACTTGCTGTTTTTGGCTATTCACTTCGGAATCGGGATGCCAGTGCCATAGAGTTGCTATTTCGCGAGGGCGGTCAGTAGAGATTCGGTCTACCACTATCCAAAACTCTCCTCGTATGTACATTACTGCTCGTTGATGTATCGCTTCACCTTTTGTATCATTGAATTCACTAAACGAGCCGGAAGCGTAGTCAAAATTATCGGTGATTTGGTAGTGATCATCAGCTACAGGTTCTTGAGCGTGGGTAGGTCCGTTAGCTTGCCCTCGCCCATCTATCAATACTACATTATGTCCGGCGCTGCTGCGGGCGTAGGGACGGAACTTCTGGGCTACCTCGCCGGTGTAAGCAAACCGTCCGGCATCCACCAGAAAATCGTGACCAAAGGCAGCAACCGAAAGGTGGAGTTTATCGTTATGCTGATGGCCACTGCCCCAGGGGCCAATATCAAAGAACGACCAGTGGGCTGAGGAATCGTAACCACTGCGGGAGATCAGGTGTCCGGCCCAGGGGTAAAAGTAGGAGGGGCCGTCTTTGGGTTTAGTTCCAATGTTTCCATTGGTAGCAATGTATTTCCATTCCGGCTGATTGTAGGTTTCAGCCCCGGCTAGCACTAACGGCCGGTCGCTACCCCGGTCGCCGTCATTATTTAGTATCCGAAAACCGTCGGGACGGATAGCATGCGCGATGTAGCCATACATGCTTTCCAGGGTTTCATTATAGAAGTCGGGTAGGGGCTTTTCGGCGCGGTCACAAATCTCTTTGAACAACTCGAAGTTGCGTAACGATACATTGTGGTAGTGGGAGGTAAGTTCGGTTTGTACGCCGTCGGGATAAACCTGATCCTTCATGCTTTCCATCATGGCGTCAATTGAATACGCCAGCCAGGCTTCAGACTGCTTGTATTCCGGAAAATTGGTAGCAACAGTAGCCAAAGCAGAAATTTCCATAGTAAGCCAGTTGTTATCCCCGTGAAAATTACGGTTGTAGTGGGCATGATCGGGCAGACTGCTTAACATCAATAGCTGAGTAGCTGGAGTTAAATACCTGGAGTTAAGTAAACCATAAAAGATTCGGCTCCATACCTTACTACGAAATGATACTTCCAACCCTCGCCATACCGACGTGCGGCTCTTCACTTCAGGGTAAGGCATACTCTTGATAATAAAGTCTCGCAGAAACAGATCAATGTATTGGGCGTACTTAGGGTTTCCAGTCTCAAAGTAGGCGGTTAGTACTTGATTAATCTGGGAGTGCCGGTTTGAGAGCCAAGCCCACTCCCGGTCGTTATTGGGGCCTTTATAGTACCAGTCCCGATGACCGTCATCTCCGACTGGTACCTTTCCTCTTACATTCTGGACGATAAAGACGTCCTTCAGAGTAGTATCTGCTTCAGCTACCGTAGCGGTGGTTTCTTCAGGAGGATCTCGGCGAAGGTGATCCGCATTGTTTCCATTTTTGTAGTATTGCAACAATGCCTTGCAGGCAGCTACCAATTTATCTTCTTCTGCTCCTGCTTTTACTTTCTCTAATCCGGGGTACTGTAGATCAAACTGGTTTAGCATCTCCCTCATCTTTTCCGGATAAGCTTGGCATACATCCTCTACCGAAACAATCTGCCTCCAATTACTTTGAGCTGAGGCAGAAACAGAAGATAAAAAAAAGAATGCTAGAAGGAGCTTAGTAGGGATAAAAAAAAGTAGTCGAGAAATCATGGTTGCTTAGGGTTGTATTAGCGACAGCGGGTAAACTAACCCTATTTGCAATCATTCACAAATTCCGGATTTTTAGACTCAAACCTTCCTACAAATCAGTGATCATAGAGGCGTTCTCAGGAGCATCAAAGTAGGCATCAGTTACGTCAGGTTTAAATTCAGCGCGGGTGACTTCAATATCAGTGATATGTTCAGCAGGCTGATCGTCTTTCCACCAGTAAGTATCAAAACCCTGGGCAATGGTGATTCCATCGATGGTTTGGTGGCCGGTCCAGTCCATAAACTTTTCGGGTAGGTGGCCCCCGTCGGGAAAGTAGCCAGGGTAAGAGACAATATAACGGGTAACGCCTACCAGCTTGGTTTCTTTGTCAATATAAACTACGTAGTAGTCATCTGGTGCATCTCCTATGTTTTCACCAAAAGTGATTTTTACCGCATCGTAGGTGCGGTCTCGGTAAGTTTCTTCTCCTAAGTACTCATGATAGGTGCCTTCATCGGCCAGTACAAACGGAATGCCCACAAAATAGTAAGGAGTTAGTGACCAGAAACGGGTGTTGTAGGGCATCTCCATACTGGGGGGAGTGACCCAAGCCGATTGGCCGGTCCAACCGTACTCGGCGGTAGTATCCATTGCTTGGTGGCGAGTACGGGCGGACCAGTAATCAGCCACTTCGTAGGTATTACGGGGAGTGCCGCCATCTAGCGGTTGGTAATTAAATTGAAAGGCTAAGGGACCGTTACTAAACCATCGATTTAGCCCACCATGCGCCTCAGTGGACTGCCACACTAGGGTGCCTGCTTGAGAAGCGTTAAGACGTTCGTGGGCTTGGGTTACCCGGTCTTCAATCCACGAGGAGGGTACTCGGGCCAGTGAGTCTGGAACGGTATTTTCCGTTTCGGTAGAGTGGGGAGGAGTATTGCAGGCAGATAGAAATAGGGAAATGATAACAAAAAGCGATAGGATATATCTCATAAACAAAAAAATGATTTGGTTTTCGGTTATTGCCTACGCAGGGTAAATACAAAGGTTAGTAGTACATTCGAGTAGATCATACATCAACGGTGACCTCTGTCGGGTAGGGTACAAAAATACTTTTCTTTAAAAAGCAACCCCAAAGCTTAAATATATGAAGTCAGGGTACCCGATACCGGCCCGAAAAACAAAGAATCCCTTAGGGGCTTGAAAGCGATAGCCTAATGACCCGGCTAGAACAAAATCTACGAAGTCAGATGAGGTAGGTAGCGGCTCTTGAAAAAATTGACTGTTGGCTATTGCATCATCGTAAGAGTATTTGTCGGACATTCGGGCTACTCCCGCATTCACCTCCAGATGGCCCTTATGCTGACCAGTCATCAGGTTCAGAAGCACCGATTGGTACGGTCCACCACTACTCCATACTCCCCATCCACCGTAATTTGCCCTTAACCATATGGTTTTGAAGAATAGACACTTATTGTCTACTAGCATCCGTTCGTAGTTAAAGTTATATGATCCAGAAATGACTAGTATGCCAGCGCTTCCGTGGAATACATTCTTTCTAAGCTGGGTAGTAAGAGAGTCTTTAGGTGGCTGGGAGGCCAATGAGCCAGTGGTAGAAAATAGCCAAAACAGAAATAGAACAACGGTGGTCTGTACTTGCATACTAGTTGATACATATCAAATGGAATAGGTAAACCACAAGTTGAAAATTTTGCTGATTTAAGAGTGCTACCGAGATCTGAATAGGTTAGGAGCCAGCACTCGGGAAAGAGTTAGGCCTAGACACTAATTCTGGTTTTCTCAATAGGTATTCGTCCAAAATAGGGCATATCGTTAAAGCGTCTTAATAATTACCTTCTTTTAGAGCACCATTAAGTAGCTACGAGCGCATTTCTCAAACCAATGAACTTAAGATGAAATACGCTGGGTAGTACCAATCGCTATGAAAGTCGAAAGTACTATTTGAAGATCGTCGATTGGGTAGTAAGGGGCGATGCCTTTATAGCGGGAGTCATCTACGGTTTAAGTAACGATTGGGATGGACAAAAGGCCATAGAGTTTGCCACTGCCGCTTCAGCCATCAAACATACCATCCCGGGTGATGTTAATATCTCTAATGAAGACGAAATTCTGGAAATAGCTGAAGGTAATCTATTCGAAAGAGTAAAACGGTAGAGGGTTAATGGTACAGGGTTAACGGTAAAGAGCAAAAAATACGAGCATGATTGCATAGATACATGTCTATGCCTGAAATAGGTTGACCGAATTTGCGGTATAAACCTAGCGTTAAAAA
>CAKZYJ010000049.1 GCA_937884755.1 uncultured Flammeovirgaceae bacterium | reverse complement strand
GAAAAGGCCCGGCCTATTTCCGTAAAACGCTGGTCATTATTCAATTTGCAGTTTCTGTATTACTGATCGTCAGTACGGGTGTTATTCTTCAGCAGATGAAAATGCTTCAAGGCTCTAAGCTGTACAATCAAGCCGACCAGATTGTATCGGTGCGCTTTGGTGGGGTGGCCCCCTTAGAACGCTACCCAGCGTTGAGAAATGAGATATTGCTCGATCCACAGATCAGTGAAGTAGCCTTATCGGTGCACTTGCCTCGGAGAGAAAATTTTGGTGGTTTACTAGAGACTTCTTTCATTCTGCCGGATATCAGCGGTGATCAGGACTACAATTGGAAGCATTTGCAAGGAGATTATCACTTTCCCGAGGTATTTGATATGGAGCTGGTGGCGGGAAGAAGTTTTGACGTACAGAACGTGAATGATTCCAGTAATTTTGTGATCAATGAAACGGCGGTTCGTACCCTGAACATGTCTGCTGAAGAAGTCATCGGGCTTACTCTTCAGGATACGGCCACTCGTGAGGATGGTAGAATAATCGGTGTCGTCAAAGATTTTCCTTTTGAATCAATTTACTCCAGTATTAAACCGATGGTCATTCAGCCAAAGCAGCATAGACGAAATCAAATTTTATACGTAAAACTGCCCGCTAGTCAGCTTTCCGAGAAAATAGCATACCTAGAGAAAACCTGGAAAGAGGTGTTACCGGGTGCTCCTTTCGACTATTGGTTTTTAAGCGAAGAATTTGGAAGGATGTACCGCGCCGAGTTAAAACTAACGAATCTGGTAAGGCTCTTCTCGGTATTGGCAGTGCTGATTGCCTGTTTAGGCTTGTACGGATTAGCCTCGTATACGGCCGAACAAAAGACGAAAGAAATTGGAGTTCGGAAAGTGTTAGGGGCCACGGTACCGCAAATCGTACTGATGCTGGTCGCGGACTTTTTGAAGATGATTCTGATCGCCTGCCTGATTGCCCTGCCACTGGGCTACTTTCTGATGCAAGACTGGCTTGAGAATTTCGTCTACCGGATTGATATGGGATGGATGACCTTTGCGCTTTCGGTTGCCATTATCGTAGGGCTTACCCTCCTCACGGTCTCTTACGAAAGTATCAAAGCCTCTACCGTTGATCCCGCTAAATCCTTAAAGTATGAATGAGCGAAGGCCGAATACATGAAGCGATTTAAAGTTTTTACAAAACTATCGCATTACTAGTGATGATTTTCAATGCTTTATAGAGAAAATCTGGCTCAAATCTTTAGCGTGACTTTTGACTCTCTTCTAAAGGGCTTAAAATATGCTGAAAACAAAGCAGTTCTAGCAAAACAAATTCTAAAACTTTAAATCACTTCCATGTAAGGCAGGTAAGGTATTCTAAATAGTGGCAATTGACTATAATAATATTTTTACCCCTCTCAAACAGTAACTAGCGAAAAAAATCGAATGACATGAGAGAAAAGATCTTAACCTTAACGACAACTATTTTGATTTTAGGATTCCAAATTTGTGTGAGTCAAGAAATCACCTTCGAAATCAACAACCTGGACTTGGTAAATAGAGAAGTTATGTCAATCGATGATCCTAAAGGTACATTGGTATTAGGTAGTGAAAAGGGGCCCGGACTGGCTATAATCAAAAACGTGAGCTTTGAAAAAGGAACAATAGAACTAGAATTAAAAGGAGATACGCTCACAAGGTTTTTTCCCGGATTTGCCTTTAATATTCAAAATGATTCAACCTATGAAGCCATCTATTTCCGACCGCGTAATTTTCGGGCTGCCGACAAAATCAGAAGGGAGCACTCCGTGCAATATATTTCCCATCCTAAATACACCTGGAGATACTTAAGAGCTAACAATGAAGGTGAATTTGAATCGGACTATCCCCTTAAACCGGCCTCGGACGAATGGTTAGGAGTACGGTTAAAGATCGATGATGATAGGATACTTGTCTATGACCAACGAACAGGCAATGAATTACTCTCGGTCGAGCGTCTAACTAAACAAATTTCCGACAGCATTGGGCTTTGGACCGGAAACATCTCTACAGGTAAATTCAGAAACTTAAAAATAATAAAGTAGATAGGAGAGCACAAAAAAAAGTCGGTCAAGATCCTACTGCCCCCTGCCAGGGCGACCATTCCATAGTGGCCACGGTTTTTATGCTCTCATGTTAGGGCTTAGAGTATAAACGGACAAATTTTTAGGTAGGCTAGGCTGCTGCCGAAACCTTACGTTACCGCGCGGAGCGACCCTCGCCTGATCGGGGGCAAACTACCCCTACTAGGATTTATCGCAATCCCTCACGGTCACCATAATCCCACGATCATGTACCGACACAATCTAACTGTGGACAGTCGCCATCTCTTCCGAGGCAAGGGCTACTCAATCATCAGCACGCTGGGCTTAGCCGTAGGCATGGGTGTTTGCCTGACAATTGCTCAATACATCTATGTTGAATGGAGCTATGATACCTTTCATCACCAATACCAACATATGTATCAGGTCATGATTGAGGAAGAGAAGGTAGACTCCAAAGATGCTGCGCCGTATGTTGGGTATGCTTTGGGCGTTCAGGCCCAAGAAGAACTGGACGAGGTGGAACAATATGTACGACAAGGGCGGTTCAACCGAGGGGCGATCGTGACCAATCTCTTAACGAAACAAGTCTTCTATGAAGAGCCGAATAATTTATTATTGGTAGACTTATCCTTTTTCCAGGTATTCAACTTCCTGCTCATACAGGGCAATCCTGAATCTCTATTCACCGATAAATACAGCCTGGTGATTACCGAATGGACGGCCTTGAAGCTCTTTGGCTCAGATGATCCGATCGGCAAAAGGTTGACCATTCGTGGGCCACCTTCCCCAGGCGAGTACACCGTAACAGGTGTTATCCAAGAGCCTCCCCTGAACAGCCCTTTTCAGTTTGACTATTTGTTCCCCATGGAGAATTACCTCGAGTACGGCTGGGGCGGGGCAGTGAAAGAACAAGGGGGTTGGTCTGGATTTACCGTGGTTACCTATCTTACCCTGGAAGAATCGGCTGATCTTGCTTTCGTTCAGGAAAAACTGGATCAATTGTTGGCCAGGTATCGTGAGACTGAGATGCGCCAGAAGGTTATCCTGCAACCCATTGTGGCTGTTTATTCGAAATCCGGGAGGTATACCGATGCTGGCTTTCTTACTACGTATGGGAATGAGCAAAGCATTCAGTTTTTTTCTATCATTTCATTGTTCACCCTCTTCATATCCTGGATCAACTACATCAATCTACGGCTCGGGCGATGCGACGAGCCAAAGAGATAGGTATGCGTAAATCCATTTATCAGCACTCCAGGAAATTTGTAAGAATAATTGCTAACAAGACAACAGCTAAGACGAAGATATGCCCGGACAGTTCTTGTCAACTTCTGAACGAGATCGCTTAGCCCGTTTTCCCACTTCTCTGAGCCAAGAGGAAGTTATCACTTATTTTACGCTGACTGAAGAAGATATACAGCAAGTAACGCAACAACGTCGTCCAGTGAACCGTCTTGGATACGCTCTGCAACTGTGCATTGTACGTTTCTTGGGATTCGTTCCGAGCGATCTTCTGTCGCCATCTGAAGAAATAGTTACATTTTTAGCTGATCAACTGGTAATCTCTTCCATCGTGATTGCCGATTATGGAAGTAGGGTCAAAACACCTAGCGAACACTTACAATCCATCCTTTCGTATTTGGGGTAATCGTAGCTTAGAGGTAAGTGACTTACTCTAAGAGGTTTTTCACCATCTTTTCTCACTAGATAATTTCGCCAACAGTAAAGTATATCGGCTATACCCATTATTTCTGAACCTCTTTACT
>CAKZYJ010000048.1 GCA_937884755.1 uncultured Flammeovirgaceae bacterium | reverse complement strand
CCAGGCGCACCTAAGTGACCAAGAGAGTGCCGCTGTGCGAACCTACATCCGTACGAGTTTTGGCACTGAGGCTTCTCCTATTGATCAGGAAGCCGTGAAGCGCCGTCGGGCGCAATTGAACAATCAAGCGAACGCTATCAACCCATCTACCTCTGAACAATGAACCAAAAACCACCACCTTATGAATTATTAATCAGCATCGCACTGACGACCTTGATCGCAGTAGCCTCACCGGGTAATGCTCAAAACAATTCTGCCCCACTGCGGGGAGCCGCGCTGCTACAAGCTGAGGAGCGAGTGAACCCTAACCCGAACAAAAGGAGTCCCATCGCTGCCGACTCCTCTCTTTTCTTAGAAGAGTTGACCTGGCTGGAAGTGCGCGATGCGCTCCGAGAGGGCAAGACCACCATCATTATCCCCACTGGGGGCGTAGAAATGAGTGGTCCTTACGTGGCAGTCGGTAAGCATAATTTCATCTTGCACGTCATCACCCAGCGCATCGCGCAGCAACTGGGTAATGCACTCATCGCGCCAGTAGTTCCCTTCGTACCCCAGGGCGAGATTGATCCCCCCTCGGGCAACATGCGCTATCCGGGGACGCTAAGCGTGCGGGAAACTACCTTTCGCGCCTTGCTCACCGATATTGCCAATAGTCTACGCGTTACTGGCTTCCGCAACATCATCCTCATTGGCGATAGCGGAGGCAACCAAGACCCCCTGCAGCAGGTGGCCGATTCGTTGGCCCAACAGTGGCAAGAAGCTAATATCTACTACATTCCCGAGTACTTTGGCTACCAGCAATGGTTTGCCTACCTCGAGGAGCACGAGAACATTCAGGAGGTCAACGAAGGCATTCACGACACCTTCCGCGATACCGCCTTGATGATGCTCTACGATCCGAACACCGTGCGAGCCGAACAACGACAGGCCAGCGATAGGTTCTCGGTCAACGGGGTGCCGCTCGCCCCCGTGAAGAAAACGCTGGCAGTGGCCAATCGGCTCGCTGATTATCAGGCACGCCTTACGGTCGATGCCATACAACACGCGATTGACTCAGTCGCTCCTTAATTTTTGTTTTACCAAATACCCACAAAATGGCACTAACAAGTTTTAAACCCGTTCTTAGAATCGCCCAGCGCGAAAAATACGCCATAGCGGCCTTCAATCCGGTCGACTATGCTTCTATGCGTGCGATGGTGGAAGCCGCTGTTGAGCTCGATGCCCCGCTTATCATGCAAACCTCCGCCAAAACTATTCGCTACTACGGCCACGAAGCACTGGTGCAGTGGTATCGCCAACTGTGCGAGGACGTGGAGGTGCCCGTGACGCTGCACCTCGACCACGGCAAAGACCTGGATATGATCAAGAAATGCATCGACCTGGGCTGGACCTCGGTGATGATCGATGCTTCGGACAAGCCGCTGGAAAAAAATATGAAAATTACTCGCCAAGTAATGGACTGGGCGACCCCCGCCGGGGTCGGTGTAGAAGCCGAAATCGGTGAAATTGGCGGAGTGGAAGAAGATATCGTGGTCGCCGAAGAAGATGCCCATCTGGCCAATCCTGATGAGGCCGAGGCCTTCTGTAAAGAATTTGACCTGGGAGTGTTTGCTGCGGCCATTGGGACGGCCCACGGCTACTATCACGGCGAACCCGATGTGCAGTTCGATCTGATCAAAGAAATCAACGAACGCACCCAGCCCCCGATGGCTCTGCACGGTGGCACCGGCCTGGATGAAGCAACCATCGCTCGCTGCATCGCACTCGGCTGCGCCAAGGTAAACATTTCTACAAACCTCAAGCACGTCTTCATCGATGGTTTTGTCAATTACCACAAAGACAACCCCGGCGATTACGAGCCCCTCAAAGTGCTGACGGCCCAGTTTGAGGCGATGAAAGAACTCTTCAAACAGAAGATTACTGAGTTTGGCGGAGCTGGCAAGGGTAAGGCCGTGCTGGAAGAAATCGGACAACTACACTAAACCTAACAGGGATGAAAGCACTAATTTTTGATTGCGACGGAGTACTCGTCGATACCGAACGCGATGGTCATCGTGTAGCCTTCAACCAAGCCTTCGCCCGACAGGGCCTCAGCGTGGAGTGGAGTGTAGCCGAGTACGCCGAACTGGTGAAGGTGGCTGGTGGCAAAGAGCGGATGCGCCACTACTTCAACGAAAATGGCTGGCCTGAAGGCGTAGAGGATCAGGACGCATTTATCACAACCCTGCACGCCGACAAAACCAGCCTAATCATGCAGAAAATTGAATCGGGAGAGCTGACGCTACGCCCCGGCGTGCGACGGCTGGTAGACGAAGCCATTGCCGAGGGTATGACCCTGGCAGTGTGCTCCACCTCCAACGAACGTGCGGTGCGTGGAGTCGTTCACACATTGTTAGGATCAGTGCGGGAAGAGAAGTTTTCGGAAATTCTGGCAGGGGACGTTGTGTCGAAGAAAAAGCCCGATCCGGAAATTTACAATCTGGCCAAGGAGCGACTGGGGCTAAGAGGTGAAGAATGCGTGGTGGTAGAAGATAGCCGTAACGGACTGCTAGCGGCCAAAGGCGCCGGGATGCACTGCATTGTGACCACCAGCTCTTACACTGGCGAAGAAGACTTTACCGAAGCCGGCCGGGTAGTGCCCGAGCTGGGCGATGATGGGGATATCGTCACCTTGCAAGACCTCAAACAGTTGGCTTCTTCCTAACGCTTTTTCAAACGCAAAACCTTAATCCTTATGAACACCATTAATTTAAGCGATGTAGAGCGCACAGTAGATACCATGGCCGACGTGGCACTCGCTAACGAAAAGTATTTTTGCGAACTGGATGCCGCTGCCGGCGATGCTGATTTTGGAGTATCGCTCGCTTCGGGTTTTAAAGTAATCAAAGAGCAATGGAATGATTTTGACCGATCGTCCATCGGCTCGTTTCTGATGAAAATCAGCATGGTGATTACTAGCCATGTGGGCGGTTGTTCCGGCCCTATATGGGGCACGGCCTTCATGAAAGCGGGAATATTGTCTAAAGACAAGCAGGAGCTGACCTTACCCGAGCTAGTAAAAATCTTTCGCTCGGCCATTGAGGGCATGATGGCTCGAGGGGGTGCTAAGCCCGGCGATAAAACCCTACTTGATGCCCTTGTTCCTGCCACCGACGTGCTGGAGCAGCACGTGAACGACGGCAAAACCGACATTGGCGCCGCTTTTCAGGATGCCACCCAAGTGGCTACCGAGGCCATTGAAAAAACCCGTGATTGGACGGCTCAGCGCGGTCGGCAGTCATTTACTGGCGACCGCAGTAAAGGCACCCTCGCCCCCGGGATTGTGGCCGTAGCTACCATGATGCAAGAAGTTGAGAAGTCTTTCGCGAAGGCGTGATGCCGAGTGATTTACTAGATGGCAAGTTACTGGATACTGGTTGCTGGCATCCAACGTCTCTCGACCACTACGAATCACCCAAAACCTAACCCCCAATCCCTAAAACCCAAACTCTAAAACCTAATCCTCAAAAAATCATGAAAAAATTTGTAAATGACCCTGTCAACTTTGTTCCTGAAATGCTAGAAGGACTCGCCCTGGCCAATCCGGATACGCTTAAGTACGAACCTAAGTACAATCTGATTTACCGGCCTAACATGCCGAGCAACGATAAAGTATCGATCATCCAAGGCTCGGGAAGCGGACACGAGCCAGCCCACGTGATGGCCGTTGGCCGGGGAATGCTCGACGCCGCTTGCCCCGGCAATGTATTCTCAGCCCCTCCGGTAGAGTATTGCTACGAAACTATTAAGATGATGAACTCAGAGAAGGGCGTGCTGTATCTGGTTAACAACTACCAGGGCGACCGCATGGGCTGGGATATGGCCAAGGAAATGGCCGAGGCTGAAGGCATCAACGTAAAGGTAGTGGTTATTGATGACGACGTAGCCGTACAAGACAGCACCCACACTGTGGGGCGCCGCGGAGTGGCCGGTAACTTTTTTGTTATCAAGGCTTGCGGAGCCGCCGCTGAAAAAGGAGCCAGCATCGATGATCTGGTCGCTTTAGGCGAACGGGTGAATAAGCAAGTACGTACGATGGGGGTGGCCCTTACCTCCTGCACCCCGCCCGCTAAAGGGGAACCCATTTTTTCGCTGGGCGAAGACGAAATAGAAGTCGGGGTAGGTATTCACGGTGAGCCCGGACGCCGTCGTGATAAAATGAAGACCGCCGACAAGATCGTAAGTGAGATGTTTGATGCGGTGTACACCGATTTGCCCTTCCAATCGGGCGACCGGGTGGCATTAATGATTAACGGACTCGGCGGTACTCCGGTGAGTGAATTGTATCTGCTTTACCGAAAAGCGGCGTTACTATGCCAAGAAAAGGGGCTAACTGTTGTACGCAACTATGTGAATGAGTATTGTACCTCGCTGGAGATGGCCGGGGCTTCACTCACGCTGCTTAAGCTAGACGACGAACTGGAAGAATTGTTGGCTGCTCCAGCTGAAGTTCCGATCCGAGTATTTTAAATAGACCGGGAGTCAGTACTTAAACTGGCTCCTTTTTTTATTTAATTTTTATGCCTAAAACCATTTCTTCGCCGATACAATCCTCTTCGCTTCGCAATCGCTTGGGGTTAATTTCCGGACCTTTGTTGTTTTTTATACTACTGCTGATGCCTATTTCGGATGGTTTATCGGCAGAGGGGCAAGCTGTGCTGGCAACTACGGTATGGATGGCTATTTGGTGGATTAGTGAGGCAGCTCCTCTAGCGGTAACGGCTTTACTACCCGTAGTTTTATTTCCAGTTACTGGCGGTTTAGAGGCAGCGGCTACAACGTCAGCGTTTGGTCAGCCAATTATCTTCTTGTTTCTGGGGGGCTTTGTCATTGCACTTGCAATGGAGAAGTGGAATCTCCACCGCCGTATCGCCATCAGTATTGTGCTATCGGTAGGAGACAATCCTGCTCGGATGATTTTAGGTTTTATGCTGGCCACTGCTTTACTTTCAATGTGGATTTCCAATACCGCTACTGCACTAATGATGATGCCCATTGGCACGGCTATCATCCAGCAGTTTCGCGAAGGGGCGGCATCGGATCAATCTGAACGTTTTGGTAAGATGCTGATGCTTAGTATCGCTTACTCGGCATCTATCGGGGGAATGGCTACGTTGATTGGTACGCCAACGAACGCAATCTTCGTTGCCATTGTCAAGCAACTTTTTGATGTAGAGATTTCTTTTGCAAAGTGGATGTTAATCGTGTTACCTATCTCTAGTTTGCTTTTGGGGGTATGTTGGTACTATTTAACGAAAATCACTTATCCTATTCAGCTTCATCATTTGGGTGGAGGGAAGGAAGAAATTCGGCGGATGCAGGACGAGCTAGGGCCGATGAGTCGGGAGGAAAAGTACGTATTGGCCGTATTTACGCTCACTGCCATTTGCTGGATTACCCGTTCGTTGCTGCTAGTCCGTCTGCTCCCTGGTTTAAATGATACGGCCATTGCTATTGCGGGCGGAATTGCGCTATTCCTCATTCCAGCTCGCACCAGGCAGTCACCCATGCTGATGACCTGGAAAGATACCACTCAGTTGCCTTGGGGTATTCTGCTGCTATTTGGTAGCGGATTGACTATCGCGGCGGGCTTTCGTAGCTCAGGGCTGGCGCAATGGATTGGCGAACAGTTAACAGCTATTGGTACCATTGAGTTGCTATTGATCATTCTCATTGTGGTTGCGATGATCAATTTCCTGACCGAGATTACCTCCAACGTAGCCACGGCCACAGTTATGCTGCCTATTCTGGCCTCGCTCTCGGTAGCCATCGGAGTGCACCCCTACGGCATGATGCTCGGTGCTTGCGTAGCCGCTTCTTGTGCCTTCATGCTGCCGGTGGCGACTCCGCCCAATGCGGTAGTATTCGGCTCGGGGCTGGTTACAATACGGGACATGAGCCGAACGGGCTTGTGGATGAACCTGATTTCAGTGGTACTGCTCACGCTGTTTGTGTATTACTTATTTCCTCTCATCTGGGACATTGATCTGCAAGTGCTCCCCGATGCCTTTCGAACGGAAGTTTCTATTCCATAAAACCGAAAAATAATGATCAACACGCTAAACGAACTCTTATCCCAACCACAGGTGCACCATAATCTGACTCCTACTGCGCTGATTGAAGCAGCACTGGCGAACCAAGAGGGGCACCTGACCGACACTGGTGCGCTGATGTGTGATACCGGAAAATTTACCGGACGTTCCCCCAAAGATCGCTTCATAGTAGAAAATGCTGCCTCGGCGGATGTCATTTGGTGGGGCAATATCAACCAGCCCATTGCGCCGGAAAAATTTGACCAATTGTATGAACGCATGGTGCAGCATTTGCAGCAAGCATCCCAGGTATATGTGCGGGACGCTTACGCTTGTGCTGAGGAGGAGTATCGACTCAATATTCGCGTGTACAACACCCAGGCTTGGCACAATCTGTTTTGCTATAACATGTTTTTGCGCCCTACAGCCGAAGAGCTGACGCATTTTATGCCTGAATTTACCATCATCAACATCCCCGAATTTGCGGCTGAGCCTACCCAGGACGGCACCCGCCAAGAGAATTTTGCGATCCTTAATCTGGAGAAAAAAATAATTCTGATTGGGGGTACGGGCTACGCCGGTGAGATGAAAAAGGGAGTTTTTTCAGTACTCAACTACCTGCTACCCCGTCAGCACGACGTGCTTTCTATGCACTGCTCGGCAAATATCGGCCAGAAAGGCGATACGGCACTGTTCTTTGGTTTGTCCGGCACCGGCAAAACGACCCTGTCGGCCGATCCTAATCGCCGCCTGATTGGCGATGACGAGCACGGCTGGGCCGAAGACAGTGTGTTTAATTTCGAAGGCGGCTGCTACGCAAAAGTCATCGATCTAACCCCCGAGCGAGAGCCCGAAATCTACGAAGCCATTCGTTATGGCTCTATTGTAGAAAATACGCGCTTCGTGTCCGGTACCCGCACGATCGACTACGAAGATGTGTCAGTTACGCCCAACACCCGCACTTCGTATCCTGTCTACCATATTGCCAAAGCAGTAGTGCCATCGGTAGGCGGGGTGCCTGATCATATTTTTTTTCTCACCTGCGATGCCTACGGGGTGCTGCCCCCGATATCGAAGCTCAACAAAGGGCAGGCCATGTACCATTTCATTTCGGGCTACACCGCCAAGGTGGCGGGCACCGAAACCGGAGTGACCGATCCAGAAATGGTATTCTCAGCCTGTTTCGGATCCCCGTTTCTGCCGCTTCACCCCACAGCTTACGCCCAAATGTTGGGCAAAAAAATGAACGAAACCCACGTCAATGTGTGGCTCATCAACACCGGTTGGACCGGTGGCCCCTACGGCGTAGGTAACCGTATTGAGCTCAAGTATACCCGAGCCATGATCAGCGCAGCTATGCAGGGTGACCTGAATCAGATTGGCTACCGAAAACACAGCTTCTTTGGCATGGCCGTGCCCAATTCTTGCCCCGGTGTTCCGCACAAATTGCTGAGTCCACGGGCCATGTGGCAGTACGATGATACCTCCTTTGATCAGGCTTGTAATAAGCTGGCACATGCCTTCATCACTAATTTCCAACAGTATGAAGAGTTCGCCGATGAAGAAACCATGCAGGGATCACCAGTACCTAAAAAACTATAGCAATACTATTTCTAATTACTTATAACTAAATGCATAATAATGAATAAGTTACTGTTTCTTTTACTTAGTGTGATGTTCACAACCACGTTCTCATTAGCGCAAGTAGGGCCAATTACCGGGGAAGCCCAGCTCCGTCTTTCGCCCATCTGGGTGCGAGTAGCCGATGTTTACGGCGAAGCGGGTTCGGTAGAGAGTGCGGAGTTTTCGCGTGATGGTAAGACTATCGTGACGGGTACCAAGTTTGACAATAGCGTCATCATGTGGCGAACCAGCGACGGAGCCGAACTCTGGCGGGCGTATGCCGCCGAAGAGATTGAGCGGGTAGCTTTCTCCCCTGACGATAAAATTGTGGCTAGCGTCAGCGAAGATTATCTGGTAACCACTTACGATGCGAAGACTGGTGAGGAGATCCAGCGGATCGAACTGGAAAGTGCGGCCGATGCACTGGTTTTTGCTAACAAAAAGAACATTATGGTAGTAGGCCAAGAAGAGTTTGAGATAAAAGGCGAACCGGACAAAGGCTATATTCGTGCCTACAACATAGATACCGGAGAGATGATGTACAAAGTAGATCACGGTGAAACGGTAAACGAAGTACAGTTTACGAGTGATGATAAGTACTTCTTGAGTGCCGGGATGAACTCCGAAGTACGCATTTGGGAAGCAGAGACTGGTAAACTCGTGAAAACGCTATCACCCGACCGTGATTTTGGTTTTGTCTGTGGCTTCTTTTCCCCGGATAGCAAATACGTTGCTGCTTCCGGATTTGAGGGTGATATTTTTCTGTGGGATTTCGAAACCGGAGAGCTAGTGCGCGAATGGAACACCAGCGGACGAAAAGTAGAAACCCTAGCTTTTACTCCCGACGGAAACTATCTGCTCTCCGCTGGCAACGATCCCTACATTCGAGTTTACCGCATGTCGCAGATTTTAGATCCTATTGGTAAGGTGCCCATTGCTTACGCGGTGCACGCGAACGACCAGGCTGAATACATGGACTTTAATGAAGACGGAAGCTTTCTGACTAGTGCTCATCAAGATGGTACAGTTCGCCTCTGGGCTTTTATGGGTGAAGACCAGGGGTTGAATGCCCGCCGACACAGTGAAGTGAAGAAAGGGCAGACCGATGCTGCTAAAAAATAGATGCCAAGTAACACACTGATGGTTTGTTATAGTAAAAGAGCTTGTTCAGTACTGTCAACCTACAATCTAGTTATCAAAGGAAAAAGTAGAATATCTACTCTGATATAGTACGAAAGTGTCTGATAGATTTTCTCTTCCCGAGCAACTTGTATGCAATATCTATGGTAGTGATCTGATTAACTAGAAGTAGATTAAATATTTGAGAATTGAAGAGCCTGGATGATTTACGTGATACTTGTAAATCCAACGTCTGGTCTCTAATTAAAAAGAAATAGAGTTTACTGATAGTAAGAAGTAACAGAATGTTCGGTGAAGAATTCGGTTACCACACATAATTTTATTTTTCGAAAATTTGATTATCAATCACTTAAATGGCAAATTGAGGAACCTCCGACTCCAC
>CAKZYJ010000047.1 GCA_937884755.1 uncultured Flammeovirgaceae bacterium | reverse complement strand
TTGCGCTGATGGAAGTAGAATTGATCGAACCTTCGTTGTATTTTCGCACCGATGCTAAATCGCCCTACCGTTTTGCCCAAGCAATCAATGAGCGTTTTAGCTAATTGTTCACTACACATTGCACCGCGCTACGGAGGCATTGCTCATTAATACTATTATGGTAAAAACCACTCACCGAATAGATCAGCTTTTTCAGCAGAAGAAGGAAAAGATACTTTCCGTTTACTACACTGCCGGATTTCCTCAATTGGATGATACCGTTCGTATTGCTGAGTATCTGCAACAAGCGGGTGCCGATCTGATTGAAATTGGAATGCCGTATTCCGATCCTTTAGCCGATGGCCCTACTATTCAAGATAGTAGCCAGCGGGCGCTGGACAATGGAATGAGTATTAAGGTGCTGCTGGAGCAGTTACAAGGCATCCGAGAGAAAGTAGATATTCCGCTCATCCTGATGGGTTATTTGAATCCGGTGATTCAGTACGGGGTAGAAAAGTTCTGCCAGCAGTGTCAGCAGATTGGGGTAGATGCGCTGATTATTCCCGATCTACCCATGCAAGCCTATTTGGATGAGTACAAAGCGATGTTTGAATCCTATGGGTTGTACAACATCTTCTTAATTACTCCCCAAACCTCCAAAGAGCGTATTCGACTGATTGATGAGCATTCGCACGGATTTATCTATATGGTATCATCCGCTAGTATCACTGGCGCGCGGGGCAGTATTACTGAAGAGCAGATTACCTACTTTAATCGCATTCGGGCTATGCAGTTAAGTCATCCGCAGCTAATTGGATTCGGCATTTCTAACCACGAAACTTTCAGTCAGGCCTGTCAATACGCTCAGGGAGCAATTATCGGTAGTGCCTTTATTAAAGCCATAGCCGAAAGCCAAGATTTGGAAAAGGATATTATGGCATTTATTGGTTCAATTAATAGCTAAATTTAAGCTATACCACACAGATACAATGTAGCTTTTTAATGTACGATACGGAAACAATCCTAGCTACAATAAAAGGGGAGTTCCCAATCGGATTTCCTGACTTCACAAATCTCTATTTTGAGTACGCAGGGGCTAGGCTTCATTGCTTTCGAAGCGAGAAGAAGTGGGCAATTGTAACTGAAGTAGTTTGCTATAATACCGGAATGGCGAATGCGACTAACGAAGTACACTACATAGGGAATGGACTAGAAAACCTTCTTGATCAAATTGCCTCTTTTCCTGTAGTAGATAACTTCAACGAAGCTTTCACGTGGGCTGATGGTCAAGCATTTCTTACTGAGCATACAGAAGAAATAGTAGTCAAAGGAAGAGCCATCAATATTTTTGAATTAGTGGACACGTCTCATGGCAAGCTGCGAATCATAGATGTCTTGCGCTTATTGATAGATAATTATAGAGATACTCTTTTCTTGGATCAACCAGACTTGAGAAAGAATATACGAGAAGAACTACAACTGATACTCACCCTAGATGAATGGTATCACCCTCAATTAGATGAAGAGCTAATTGAGGGTGAGAGTATTAGAATGATAGCCGAGGTTTTGCAAAGTGGTAGAATTGAAAAATATCAGCCAAAAGTATTTCCAAATACACATTGGAGTCACTGGGTAAAATATTTTGACGAATAGTTAGAGTGAAATATCAATATTATACAACCCTAAGTCCGGCTACAGTGTAGTTATACTTGTGTATGATATTAGAGAAAAAGTTTTCATTAATGAACGAGCTATTAGATACTATTTTAAAAGGTGCTAATCTAGAGCCTAAGCTGATTGAAGAAATACAGACGATTGGTCGACTTAAAAAAACCAGAGAAGGGCAGACAGTGATAAGCCCCGGTAACTCGAGTGATGAGATACCACTGGTGTTACAAGGACTACTAAAGGTAATGCGACAAGATGCTAATGGGCAGGAGGTTTTCTTATACTATCTCGAAGGCGGTGAAACTTGTGCGATGTCCATTACCTGCTGCTTGGAAGGTAAAATATCCGCATTTAAAGTAGTAGCCGAAGAGGACTCCCTACTGTGGATGATCCCCATGTCCTACATCGATCCGTGGATATCTAAGTACCAATCGTTTAAGAAGTATGTTTTCCAGGCGTACCAAACCCGGTTTGACGAGCTGCTCAACGCCATTGATAGCGTAGTATTTCATCACATGGACAAACGGCTATACAAATACCTGTTGGACACCCAGCAAGCGACAGGATCCTTCGAGATTCATAAAACCCATCAGCAGATAGCCAACGAACTAAACACCTCGCGGGTAGTAATATCCCGCTTGTTAAAGAAACTAGAGAAAGAAGGTAAGATTGAGCAGTACCGCAACCGCATTGATATTCTTTAGTTAGCTACAACTAAAATGAACGATAAAAGAAAACGTGAAATAGCTGTTTCATTTCCTGACCAGTTTGAGACTAATCGACTTGGTTTAGAAATCTCAACTGCTGAGTTCAAGATATTTGAAAATGGGATTTTTGCAGGAAGTATGGATGAGAAATGGAATGTATTTGCCTTGGGTGACAGCATTTATTTTGCTCGGAGCTGGACGCATAACTGTATATATAAAATTTTTACAACAAAACGGAGTAACTCTGTAACTTTATCAAAATTCCAGGTTAACCGCAACGAGAATGAATACAAAAGTAAGGATTTGGACTATAACACGGTTTTATTGAAGAAACTACTTCAAATGTTTTTAAATAGAGAAGACTTTTACTATGACCCAAAACTTGATTTTCCTTTAATCAAAAGCACTATTAAAAACCTTGACCCGAACAACAAATGCAGAAAATCAATCGGTTCGAATAATGTAGGTTTAACAAGACAAATCCATAATGGACTTACTACCGAAGAGCAAAAAGAATACTTTGATGTAATTGGATGGGAGGAATTGAAGGAAGTGATTGCGGAGAAAGAAGATACTGAACCTTTAATAAGTTTATACTTACAGAATAGAGAGAGTAAAATAGCTATTACATACTATTTTGACCAAAATGCTAAAGAACTTTTAGGACATATTAGAATAAAAAGAAAAATAGACAACAGCTAAAAGGTGTATAAACAATAGCTCTTTGCGAGCTATTGCTCAAATGCCGCTACATAGATCTCTATGAGTTGTGTGAGTTAATAGATCGCATGTTTAACATAGTTGGTCGGGCGATT
>CAKZYJ010000046.1 GCA_937884755.1 uncultured Flammeovirgaceae bacterium | reverse complement strand
TCGCTCCGCATATTCTGCATGGGTTTCATAGAGATAGCGGGTATTGGTATTGAGTACGGCCATCTGCCGTTGTCCGGCGGCTACTACTTTGGGGTGAGCGTGGCCTACGTGCGGAATGTTGTTATAAGCATCCAGAAAAGTGTTACCCGCCGCATCGTACATATACTGAAATGCCGCCCGCTCCATGGGTATAGGTTGCCGGTAGCTTAGGGAAAGAATTGGACTGATAACCCGGTGTCGCCGATCACCTTTTTCCTGAACGGTCGGTAGCTGCTTCACCGGAAAGTCCACGGCCTTTCTGAACTGGTTTTCGGCTCCAATAGGGTTAATCGTCAGCCACTTTAGTAGAGTTTTCCAGGCCGATTTTTCGCTTACGGTGGCGTAGACATTCTCGGGATTAGTTTTTCGAGCATGAGCGGCATTACCCACGCTGGTACACAGCCGGGCGGCAATCAGGTAGTAGAGCAGTTGTATTTCCTGCTCCTTCAGCGGCAAAATTTCGTGGTAACCTTCCAACAGGGTTGGAATCCAATCCAGCGGGTTTTCTTTATCGTAGCAAACGTAAGTGGCCGCTATCGCCACTTCGTTGATTAGGGGAGAATAAGCTAGATCGCCAAAGTCAATAATACCAGAAACCCGCCCATCGGTCACCAGCACGTTCCATTCGTTGGCGTCGTTATGAATAATTTGTTTACGGAGTTTAGGTAAAACGGGAGTTACGTTTTCCGCAAACTGCTGCATAAAGTAGCGAACAATATTCCGACGGTGGGCATCTGGTATATCATCCAGGTATTTTTCATTCAGATGCAAGTACTGAAGGTCCCACTCCCACTGTCGGGCTTTAAGCGTGTAATTTGTCAAATTTTGCAGGCGGATGTCAGTACCAGCTAGAAAAGCTCCTAGCGAACGGATAAGCTGTGGGGTAGGTTCAACCTCTCCTAAAAACTCGCCTTCCAAGTAGGAGAGTATCCGGCAAATGGTCGGCTCTCCGTCAATCTCTATCACCTTTAAATACGTCCCGTCGGAGAACGGAAGCGATGTAGGATACTGATTTTCACTGTCCGACTGTAAGTGCCACAGTACTTCCGTTTCAGCCTGAAGAATGGCTAGTATCTCTTCTTGATGCGGGTAGGTTTTAAAGACGTACTTATCGGAGCGACTTTTTACCAGGTAGTTAACATTGTCGTAGCCATTCAGCCTTTTAACTTCGGGTGCTTCCAGTTTAAAATGTTCCTGTAGAAGTTGTATCACTTTCTTGGAATGTATTCCTTCAAAGTCGTCGGCTGGGCCGATAAGATGGTTAGTGTTTTCTTAGACAAAACCGTCCGTTGATTTTTTCATTACCGAGAGGGCAGTTGATTCCGAAATATAAACCGAATGATGAGTAGCCCTAAAGCTGACAATCATCCTATTATTTTCTTAACTCGTCCATGTTTTTAGCGTACATAGCCGCCCCGATAATTCCCGCGTTATTTTTAAATCTGGCTACTTCAATTGGAACATTAACGGTTAGGTAATCCATGAACTTATGGTACTTCTTGCTAATACCGCCACCTAAAATAAAATGATCAGGGGAGACAATGCGAATGATGTGGTGCAGATAGTAATCAAATCGCTTCGCCCACTCCTTCATCGATAGATCCTCTTTCTTCCGGGCCGAGTCGGCGGCGTAATATTCAACCGGCTCTCCGTCTTTGTACAGTATGCGCCCGAATTCCATATTAGGAATTAGCTGGCCATCATAAAACAACCCGGTGCCTAACCCGGTGCCAATGGTAATCATCAGCACTTTTTCCTTCAGGCCTTTTCCCGCTCCTAATTCCATTTCGGCCACGCCAGCCAGGTCAGCATCGTTTGCCAGATAGAACTTCAACCCGTGGCAGTGCTGGCTGAATAGCTCATCAGCTTGGGTGCCGATCCATTTAGGACTGATATTGCCGGCGGTCATAGACTTCCCGTGGATGATCACCGCCGGGAAACTGCACCCTACAATCCCCTTCCAATCGAAGTGATCAACAATCTGGGCTACGGTTTTAGCCACCGCTTTGGGGGTAGAGGGCTGCGGAGTATCTAATCTGAATCGTTCGGTGATGAGTTCGCCCTTGTTGGTATCTACAATGGCACCTTTAATGCCGGAGCCGCCTACGTCTAGTCCTAATACTTCCATAGTATACTTTTGCTTTGGTGGTTAATGCTTACTAGGGAGTGAGCACGGTATTCTGAAGTTATCATAATTTGATCTTCAGTATCAAACCTATATTTTTTTATACAAGAAAACAACGAATGTCCGGATGGTTACCAAATTATTGGTGCATCTAAATCTAGTTCCCCACCGGGCCAACCAGTTCGGCATCTTCCAGAATGTACATCAGTTGCTCGTAGTTTTTGTCGTTCAGTTTGAGCCTTCCCCGGAAGGCTACCATTGATTCGGTGTACTCAACAGGAGAGGTAAGAAACACTTCCATTACGGTTTCAGGACCGCCGGAGCCACAGAAGAAACAGGAAGCTAGAGGCAGTGAAGAGACAATTACATGTTCGGGTTTAAATAACCCATCGAAGGGAATAATATAGCCTGGCACCGTAACCACCTTTCCTTCTAATTCATGAGCTTTATCGCTAAACTCGGGCACGTAGAGTTCGCCGTATTCGTCTTCGGTAATTTTATAGGTGACTGAGGCCAGCGCCTTCCAGACGTTATCATCGGTGCCATCCTGTCCAAACGATGAGGTTGAGACTAACAGACAGTAAGCAAAAAAGGTAGCAAAACTCAGAAGCTTCATAAAGTACGGTTTAGATCCTTATTAATAACAACGAAAGCAGTCAGATAAGTTTATGCATTTACCGGATAGAGCGCAGCTACCGTTTTTACGGTGTAATCAATCTCTTCCGTAGTGTTGTGTCGACTAAACGAAAATCGTATAGCTCCCCGGCTGGGGTCGCTGTTCAGCTCCCGAAGTACGTGGGAGCCCAGTTGCGCTCCGCTAGAGCAGGCCGAACCACCCGAAGCTGATATCTGATGAAGATCAAGGTTGAACAGTAGCATGCTATTGTCTTCTGAAGAGGGTAGGCTTACGTTTAGTACCGTGTATAAACTATTATCCAGATCATCGGACAGGCCATTAAACTGTACCCCAGGAATCTGCTCTCGTAGGCCATTAATCATTCGCTGCTTCAATGCTCGTATGTGCCGGGTACGTTCGTCTAACTGAGCATAGCTTAGTTCTAATGCTTTGGCTAGCCCTACGATTCCGTATAGGTTTTCGGTACCACCGCGCATATTGCGTTCTTGCCCTCCGCCATACATCAGTGGGCAAATCTTATGTCCCTTGGCGATATATAGCACACCCACCCCTTTTGGTCCGTGAAATTTATGCGCCGCTCCGGCAATACAGTGTACGGGAATTTGCTTAAGGTCAAGCGGGTAGTGAGCTATGGTTTGCACCGTATCCGAATGGAAAGCCGCATGATACTCCTGACAAAGCGCCCCTACTCGCTGAATATCGGTGATATTCCCAACTTCGTTGTTTCCGTGCATCAGCGATACTAGTGCGGCCCCCGGCTGCTTAAGTAATTGTTCCAGATGATCAAAGTTGATAGACCCCTTAGCATCTAGTTCTACGTAGTCTACCTGAAGATTATGGTGTTTTTCTAACTCCTCTATCGTATGCAATACAGCATGGTGCTCTATGCGCGAAGTGATTACCCGTTGAATATCCAGCGAGTCGACCGTACAACGGAGAGCCGTGTTATCTGCTTCGGTACCACCGGAGGTAAAAAATACCTCGGAGGGAGTAACGTTTAGCAGTTCAGCTACTTGCTTACGGGCCTGCTCAATGGCCGAGCGGGTCTGTCGTCCGTGAGCGTGAGTAGACGAAGGGTTACCGTAGTGGTCACTCATATAAGGAAGCATCGCTTCCAAAACTGCGGGATCAAGCGAAGTAGTCGCCGCATTATCTAAATAGACTTGCATAAGCCAAGTAGGTTAGGTACAGAACTTACAAAATACGCCAAGAATAGGCGGGTTTGCAAGTGTTCAACATTCTAGGGCGATTTTCTGATTCAGTGAAAAAAATTAGGTATTTATATAACAAAAGTAAAAGTAATTATTATATTTACTTTTGTTAAGTAAATTATTGATCATGAAAAACCCCTCTCTCGGCGAATTCGAAGAATTAGTTTTGTTGGTAGTAGCGGCTCAGCACGATCAGGCCTACGGAGTATCTATTCTGGAGGATCTAGAAGAAAAACTGAGTAAAAAGCTCAATATCAGTGCAGTACATGTAGCCCTAAAGCGCATGGAAGACAAAGGTTTTGTCAAATCCCGTTTTGGCGGGATCACCAGCGAACGGGGGGGGCGTCGAAAAAAGTTCTACATCATCACGGCCTTTGGCAAGCAGATGCTGGATCAGCAGTACGCCCTCCGCACTAGCATTTATCAGCAAATTCCGAAAATTTCCTTCGGCTAATGAAACCACCACCCCAAAGCGCCCTTCGCTTCCTGCGCTGGTTCTGCCGAGATGACTATCTAGAAGAGATAGAAGGCAATTTGCTCGAGCTGTACAAGCAACAATACGAAGATTCACCAGTGAAAGCTCGACGGCAGTTTATCTGGAATGTATTGCGACATTTTCGCCCGGCGTTTATAAAATCCTTTTCTTCTCAATCTTCAACTTCCTCGGCTATGTTTAGAAATTATTTCAAAGTGGCCTGGCGCAATGCGCTCAAGCAGAAGTTATACTCCCTCATTAACCTTTCGGGATTGACCATCGGGATGAGCTGCTTTATTTTGATTGCATTGTACATTCAGTACGAGCTAAGCTATGATACCCACCACGAGCGAGCTGATCAGATTTATCGTATCTATCAACAGCAAAAAGGAAATACTTTTCGAGGAACTGACTTGTTTTCAGTGAGTCCTGAACCCCTAGCACCTGCTATGAAAGAAACCTTTCCAGAAGTGCAAGCGGCGGCGACCATCTCTACAGGGTATGATTTATTATCCTATGGGGATAAAGCGTTTTCACCTAGAGTTTTGTACGCAGATGAAAACGCGTTTGAGGTTTTTAGCATTCCGATAACGGAAGGTCTCGGCGCAAAGGCTCTGCAAACTCCGAACGCTGTTCTGCTTAGTAAATCATTAGCTAAAAAATACTTCGGCGATGAATCACCACTGGGTCAAGAGCTGATTCTCGATAACGATCGCCTCATGACAGTTATGGGGGTGTTTGAAGATGTGCCCAATAACCAACACGTTCAATTTGAATTCATAACATCACTAAAGAATTGTCCTTGGGGTGATGATGTAGGACGATGGGGTAGAAATAATTATTACACTTACGTAGTCTTACCGGAGAAATCCGATTACTAATCACTGGAAATAAAGCTGGCAGTATTCGATAAATATGTAGAGCCTGCTTACAAAGACGCACCGTTTAGAGCGGAGTTTTTCCTACAGCCTATCCGGGATATTCATTTTGCGACTAATATTAACTTCAATCCACTTCCAGCTACGGACAGGCGCTATATTTATCTGCTCGCCTGCATTGCCTTTATCATTCTGCTCTTGGCTGCCATTAACTATACCAATTTGGCAACTTCCCGGTCAGTCAAACGCTCCAAAGAAGTTGGAATGCGTAAGGTACTAGGTGCGCGCAAAATTCAACTGGTTATACAATTACTGAGTGAGTCGTTTCTACTCACCAGCGTTAGCTTCTTATTGGCGTTAGGGCTAGTCTATATTTTATTACCCTTCTTTGAAAATCTGATGGGACAGCCCATTCCCTTTGACATTGTGGGGAGTCGCTGGTTGCTGATCAGTATGCTCTCGCTGGCGTTGTTGGTCGGAGGACTATCCGGACTGTATCCCGCTTTTTTTCTATCGGCAGTTTCTCCAGTGAAGGCATTCAAAGGCAGTTTTATGAAAAAATTCAGCCGGGGAACAGTCCTCAGAAACGGGTTGATTATTGGACAGTTTACCGCCGCCATTGTCCTGGCCATTAGTGGTGTAGTGGTGTACCAACAACTTGGGTATATACAAAACAAAAAATTAGGCTTCAATCGGGAACAGGTCGTTTACGTACCTTTTTATTTCGAAGAAATTGATAACAATACAGAAGTCATCCGAAATGAATTGTTGACTCACCCTAAGATTGAAAAAGTTGCCAAATCAACAGACTTACCTCTAAATAGTGGTAATCAGGGAGTGATTGGGAAGTGGGAAGGCAATGATGGACAAGGTGAATTTTATTGTTATAGAAACTACGTGGATTACAGCTACCTGGATGTATTTGAAATAGAATTACTGGCCGGGCGGAATTTCTCACCAGACTACGTTACGGATTCTACGGAGAGCTATATTTTGAATGAGTCGGCGGTGAAAGCCCTTGGCTGGACACCGGAAGCGGCCATTGGCAAAGGCTTTCGGGAAGGGCAAGTTATCGGAGTCACCAGAGACTTTCACTTCCAACCGATGGATTTAGCCATTGAACCCCTTTTCATGATGCTCCGGACAGAGCATAACAACTACGGGAATCGCGGGAATATCTCCATAAAAGTGAGTATGGATGACTGGGAAAATACCCTGGCGTATGTCCGACAGACTTTTAAAAGTATTGCACCCAGCATTCCATTCGAGTATCACTTTCTGGGCGAATCGTATAATCAACTCTACCAATCCGAACAACGTTTGGGGCAAGCCTTTACTATTTTCACCATGCTGGCACTGCTGATCGCTTGCATTGGGCTATTCGGTTTGGTTTCCTATAACGTAGTGCAGCGCACTAAGGAAATCGGTATTCGGAAAGTACTAGGTGCCTCGGTGCTGGCAATTGTAGAATTGCTATCCAAAGATTTTCTGAAACTAGTAGTTATTGCTCTGGTGCTGGCTACCCCCATTGCCTGGTACGCTATGCAACAATGGCTCAATGATTTTGCTTACCGTATCGATATTCAATGGTGGGTGTTCATACTGGTAGCCATACTGGCTATTGGCATTTCAGTACTAACGGTGAGTTTTCAGAGTATTCGAGCCGCATTAGCCAATCCGGTAGACTCCTTGCGAAATGAATAGACACCCCTCGCCACCGAAAAAGGCTCTCCGCTTCCTACGCTGGTTCTGCCGAGATGACTATCTGGAAGAAATCGAGGGAAATTTGCTCGAGCTCTACGAGCAACAGTACGAAGAATCGTCTGCTAAAGCTCGACGACAATTCAGGTGGAATGTATTGCGTCATTTTCGTCCGGCGTTTATTCGATCATTCAAAATGTATCCCACTAACACCTTTGATATGTTTACAAGTTATTTCATCATTGCCCTACGCTTGTTTACCCGCAACCGATTGATTAGCAGTATCAACGTGTTAGGGCTGGCATTAGCCCTGACTGGTAGCTTGTTGATTATGCTATTCATCCTGGATGAAGTAAGCTATGACCGCCACCACACCAACGCCGACTGCATCTACCGGGTTACTCGCAACTTTCTTTCTCCCGATGGCAGTGAAACCCTTCATGTAGGGCTTATTGCCCCACCCTTCGGTCCGCTATTACAAAATGATTTTTCCGATATTGTGGAAGTAGCCCGAACCCGGCGGGTATACCGTCCATTAACTTCGATTGAAGAAGATGGTTCTATCCAGGAAAGTCTTGGTATAGAGCATCCTTATTACGCTGAGCCTTCGGTTTTTACTTTATTCACCATTCCTATTCTGGCGGGTGATACTAAAACTCCGTTGGAGAAACCTTATACTATGCTAATCTCCGATGCTACCGCCCAACAGTACTTTGGCACTCAGGATGTAGTGGGTAAACGAGTTAAAGCCGAAGATGTATTCTTTGAAATTACGGGGGTCTATAAAGCCTTTCCCACTCAATCGCATTGGCATCCTGATGTATTGGTGGCCTTTAGTACCCTCAATAATCAGGAAATTTACGGCTGGGAACAACTGGAAACCAACTGGGGTAATAATGACTTTAGTACCTATATTTTAGTTAACGATCAATTTGATGCCCAGAGAATTCAACAGCAGTTTCCCAACTTTCTAGACAAGCACATGAGAGGCTTGGGTAAACCGAGTGAGTGGACAAGCTTATTTCTTCAGCCGTTAACCTCTATTCATTTGTACTCCCAACTAAATCACGAGATTGAGGTTAACGGGAGTATAGATCACGTCTATATCATGGGGGCGATTGGAGTATTCTTGCTCTTAATTGCCATTTTTAATTTTATCAATTTAGCAACTGCCCGGGCTACGATTCGGACCAAAGAAGTAGGACTCCGGAAGGTCCTCGGGGCGTTCCGAAGGCAACTGGTGGCGCAGCACCTGAGTGAATCCACTTTAGTTGCTTTGGTCGCCTTCCTCATGGCACTGATACTTACTTGGCTAGCCCTACCCTGGCTCAACGAGTTTACCGACAAATCTATCCGGCTAGCAGCGTATATCCACCCGATAGCTGGTGTAGCCGGATTATGCTTGGTACTATTGGTAGGGCTACTGGCGGGTTTTTATCCGGCATTAATCATATCTCGGTTTAATCCGGTTAGATTACTAAAGCAGCGGACCGGGTCTGGAACAGGAAAACAAGGTATACGAAGAGGATTGGTGGTAGTACAGTTTACCCTCTCGATCATGATGATCATTGCTACTGTCATTATCTACCAGCAGCTACAGTTTCTTAATGATCGAGAGCTAGGGTACGCCAAAGATCAGATCGTGAGGATTGATTACGATGACGACTTAGCCGATCGTTACGAAACCTTCTACCACGAGCTAACCAACCATACAGCCATCAAGAGTGCGAGTCGGTCTAGTCTCATTCCTACGGGTAGGTTATTGGACTTTCAGGGAACCTCGGTGCAACAAGGGGATAGCCTGGTAGCCACTGATATTACCATGAAAGACGTTCGGGTCGATCCCGAATTTTTTGCTACCTATCAGATCCCCCTGATCAGTGGTAGAAATTTTTCCCAAGAAATTAAATCCGATGATTCGTTAGCATTCATCATTAATGAGACTGCTGCTCAGATGGTGGGCTGGGCGAACGACGAGGCCATTGGGCAGGTACTCCAGAACGGATCAGTCAAAGGTACAGTCATTGGAGTGGTGAAAGACTTCCACTTTGAGTCGCTACACGAGTCTATCGTACCCGTGGTTTTTCACGGGCAACCTTACTTCAATCATGTATCGATACAGGTATCAGCTCAAGATATGCCCGAAGCTTTAGTGCATATGGAAGCTGTTTGGAAAAAATTTACTCCCGATAAACCGTTTTATTACAGCTTTTTAAGTGACCGCTACCAGCAACTCTACGTTAGTGAACAACGTCAAAGCGAACTCTTCATCATCTTTGCTGGGATGGCTATTTTCATTGCTGCCATCGGATTGTTTGGCCTAGCCACATTTAATACCCTTCAGCGAGTTAAGGAAATTGGGATTAGAAAAGCACTGGGCGCCTCCGTAGCTCATATACTCGGATTACTGAGTCGAGAAATTTTACTCATACTTGTACTCGCCAACGGGATTGCCTGGCCTCTGGCATGGTACTTTATGAATGAGTGGCTCGGCCAGTTTGCTTACGGTATTGAGCCCACTTGGTGGATGTTTGCCTTGGCTGGTTTACTCGCGGCTCTGATTGCTTTGCTCACTATTAGCTATCAATCTATCAACGCTGCTCTAGCCAATCCGGTAGACGCCCTCCGCAATGAATAAGCAGCTAAAGCCACCGAGACAAGCCCTTCGCTTTTTGCGCTGGTTCTGCCGAGAGGATTTTCTCGAGGAGATTGAGGGAAATCTGCTCGAACTTTACGAACAGCAATACAAAGAATCCTCTGCCCAAGCTCGACGGCAATTTGTGTGGAATGTGCTACGGCACTTTCGCCCGGCATTTATCAAATCCTTTACCATTCAGGCTACTAATCATCGTGCTATGTTACGTCATAACCTGATCCTTACCTTCCGCAATTTTCAACGCTACAAAAGTACGTTTCTCATTAATCTGATTGGTTTGTCTTCTGGTTTAGCTTGCGCGTTGCTAATTTTTTTGTGGGTGCAGGACGAACTAAGCGTAGATAAGTTTTATAAAAACGAAGCACGGTTATATCAAGTAATGGAACAGCGCGAACAAGGTGGTGAGACGATCTTCTTCAAAACTACGTCTGGCCTCACCGCTACTGCTTTGTTAGAAGACATACCGGAAGTAGCCTACGCCACGGTGGTAGACAACTCGGTAGGAGGTATGCTTTCGGTAGAGAATAAGCGTATTGGAGCAGACGGTCAGTTAGTAGGAAAAGATTTCTTTCGCGTGTTTTCGTTCGAGCTGATACAAGGAGATCCATCACAAGTGCTCTCGAATCCAGCCGCTATTGTCGTTTCCGAGTCGTTGGCCCGGCAATTGTTCGGCACATCAGAAGCGGTAATAGGCAGGATTGTAGAGCTAGAAGATGAACCGTATCAGGTGTCAGGGGTTTTTAAGGATATTCCTACCAATTCTACTCTTCAATTTGACTACGCGCTGTCTTTCGAGGCCTATCAGAATGAACATGAGTGGGCTACTGACTGGAGCAAAACCAATCCTTTTACTTACGTCCTTCTAAAGCCGGGGACCGATGCCGATTCATTTAACAATAAGATTAGAGGTTTTATCAAGGCTAAAACGGAGGGAGTAATTACCCACCGTACTTTGTTTGCCCAGCTTTACTCTGATGTATACCTCTACGGTAACTACGAAAACGGGGTACAGGCCGGGGGAAGAATTACCTATATAAGGCTATTTTCTTTGATTGCCGTGTTCATCCTGCTGAGTGCCTGTATCAACTTTATGAATTTATCTACCGCTCGGGCTTCCCGCCAAATGAAGGAGATCGGGGTGAAGAAGGTGGTCGGTGCTCGTCGGGGCGGTTTAGCGTTGCGCTATCTGAGCGAATCAGTATCTGTGGCTACTATATCGCTGATACTGGCTATTCTGCTAGTAAGCTTAGTGCTACCTTTTTTTAATGAGATTACTAGTAAACAACTGGCTTTAGCGCTTGATCTAAATCTGGTGTTAGTAACTGTTGGTATTACATTATTTACCGGACTAGTAGCTGGAAGCTATCCGGCACTATACCTTTCTGGATTTGACCCGGCGACGATACTAAAAAATAAACTCAGTCGGTCGGTGGGCGAACAGTGGATTCGGCAAGGGTTAGTAGTTCTTCAGTTTACCTTATCCATTATTCTGATTACCGCCGTTTGGGTAGTGTACCAGCAAATAATGTTTGTACAGAATACTCATCTGGGCTATAACAAAGACAATGTGCTTTATCTCGAGCGTATGGGATTTGAGGAAGGTAACCTGGAAGCTTTTTTAGCCGAAGTTGAAAAAGTGCCGGGGATACTTCAAGCTTCTAGTATTGGGCATAGTATGACCGAACACAATGCCAGTACCTACCAGGTGCAATGGGAAGGCCGAAACCCGAACGATAAGACTGAGTTTGAGTTTGTATGGGTTGATTATGGTACGATGGAGTTCTTTGACCTAGTGATGAAAGAAGGGCGCACTTTCTCCGAGCACTTTCGCACCGATACTGCTAAGATTATCTTCAACGAGGCAGCTATTGAGTACATGGGTTTGACTGATCCTATTGGGAAAACCGTTGAGGTGTGGGGGAATGATATGGAGATTATTGGAGTAACCCGAAACTTTCACTTTGAGTCGCTACGCGAAAGGATAAAACCGCTTTTTTTCATACTAAACCCTGACCGTACTTGGTATATCACTGCCAAAATAGCGGCAGGAAGAGAACAGAAGGCCATTGAGCACCTACAGCAAATCGAGGAGAAATTCTATCCGGGGTATCCCTCTTATTACTGGTTTCTAGACCAGGAATACCAAACCCTCTACGTCGCCGAGCAACGAGTATCTACCTTATCTCGCTACTTCGCCGGAATCGCCATTCTCATTTCCTGCTTGGGGCTATTTGGTCTAGCTGCATTTACCGCCGAACGCCGCTTAAAAGAAATTGGTATTCGCAAAGCTTTGGGAGCCAGTGCTATTAGTATCGTGCATTTGCTCTCTGGCGACTTTAGTAAAATGGTGCTGATAGCTATTACTATTGCTTTACCCATTAGCTACTTCACAGCCCAACGCTGGTTACAAAACTTTGCTCTTCACACTGACTTACAGTGGTGGTATTTTGCTGGAGCTGGTTTATTGGCTCTACTGATTGCTTGGTTCACAGTAGGACTACAAACGGTGAAAGCCGCTAGAGTAAATCCGGTAGAATGCTTTAAAGATGAATAAACCAGCGCCACCGAAAAAGGCTCTTCATTTCCTGCGCTGGTTTTGCCACCAAGAGTATTTGGAAGAGATTGAGGGTAATTTGCTTGAGCTATACGAACAGCAGTATGAAGAATCGTCTGCCAAAGCTCGGCGACAATTCAGGTGGAATGTGCTGCGGCACTTTCGTCCGACCTTTATTAAATCTTTAACATCTATTTCTTTTATCACCTCTGATATGTTCAAGAGTTATTTCAAAATCGCCTGGCGCTCTATGCTGAAGCAAAAGCTGTACTCCTTTATTAACATCGGAGGGTTGTCAATCGGACTTAGTTGCTTTATTCTAATCTCCCTTTATGTGCAGCACGAACTTTCTTACGACCGATTTTATGATAATGCTGATCAAATTTATCGTATTTATCAAAGAGAGGTTGGGGACTTCTATCTCGGTACTGATCTTTTTGCTACTACTGTACCCGAATTAGCCCCAGCACTTATGGAGGAGTTTCCGGAGGTCGTTCATGCTGCTACCCTTCGGGAAACAAACGCTCTGTTAGGGTACGAAGAGAGCAATTATTATGAAAAAGGATTTTGGGGAGATAAGCATTTCTTTGATGTATTCCCTTACTCTTTTGTACAGGGTAATCCTCAAACGGCTTTAGAAAAAGCAGAAAGTATAGTCCTAACTGAATCGCTCGCCAAAAAGATTTTTGGGAATAGAGACCCAATGGGACAATCTTTAACTTACCAGAATCAGCAAGATTTTATTGTAACAGGAATAATAAAAGACCTTCCAACTCATTCTTCATTTCAATTTTCATTCATTTCAAGCATTCTTTCTAGTGGAACTTATGTAAGAGAAATGGAACAGCAAGATTGGAATAACAATGACTTTCATACTTTTTTCACACTGGCAGAGGGGACAAAACCACTTACTCTACAAGAGAAGCTTCCTATTTTACAGGATAAATATTTTACACGAAAACCAAGGCACGAACACATCTATATGGTTCAATCATTACTGAACTTACATCTGGATGGCAGTAAAAATTTTGACATCGGTCTCAAAGGAAACCCCAAGTACCTTTCTCTTTTTTCTTTCGTAGCCGTGATAGTTTTATTACTAGCCTGCATAAATTATATGAACTTGGCAATAGCCCGATCTATCCGAAGAGCAAGAGAAGTAGGTTTGAGAAAAGTAATTGGGGCGATACGTTGGCAATTAATTGGGCAATTCATAGGAGAATCTGTTTTAATAACATTTTTAGGATTATTGTTAGCGTTAGGTTTGACCTATTTCTTGTTACCCACTTTCACCTATTTGCTGGAACGCCCTATTGAATTAAATTTTTTAGAGAATAAATTTCTATTGCCAAGTTTACTGTTATTGGTACTTGTTGTGGGCATTTCCTCAGGAAGTTATCCTGCATTTTTTATGTCTTCGCTTCGGCCAGTGCAAGTGCTCAAAGGGAAAATTCAAGGAAAAATTTCAGGTGTAAGATTGCAGAAATGGCTAATAATCGGACAGTATGCTGCTGCTATAATTTTAGTCATAAGTAGTTTCGTGATTTACCAGCAATTTCAATTTATCCATAACAAAGAGTTGGGATATAACAAAGAGCATGTGGTAACCGTCTCGGTACTGGATCGAGACATTTTTAAACACATTGATGTACTGAAAAATGAGTGGTTCACGCATCCAAAGGTTATCTCCGTAGCTACAACAGCCGAATTGCCTACTAATGTTACCTCAGGCACTGTTATTCGCCACATCAACGAAAGTAAAGAAGGGGGATTTGAAGTTTACAGAGCACGTATCGATTTTGATTACTTAGATGTATTTGATATTGAATTATTAGCTGGGCGGGATTTTTCCGCGGAGTTCGTATCCGATCCGGAAGAAAGCATTATTCTCAACGAAACCGCCGCCAAAGCCCTAGGCTGGACGCCCGAAGAGGCTATTGGTAAATTTGTCAAAGATCATAAAAAAAGAACTGTTATTGGGGTAGTGAAAGATTTCCATATGCACTCCATGCATATGGAAATAGCGCCGTTGATGCTGGAAATGAGTCTAGATTACTTTGCCTTTATTGCGATCAAAGTTAGACCAGATAATTTAGAAGGAACCCTTGCTTTTTTAGAAGAAAGTCTTGGTGATTATTCACCCTACCCATTTGAGTACCAGTTCCTAGATGAGCAGTTTGATCGACTCTATCAGGTTGATACACGGTTAGGGGAAATCTTCGGATTTTTTACGCTATTGTCCATCTTCATTGCCTCAATGGGACTCTTCGGAATGGCAGCATTTACCGCAGAACAGCGTACTAAAGAAATCGGTATTCGCAAAGTACTGGGAGCGTCAATAAGCAATATTGTCAGCCTATTATCTCAGGATTTCCTGAAAATGATCTTCATCGGATTCTTACTGGCAATCCCGGTAGCTTGGTACGCCATGCATCAGTGGCTACAGGATTTTGCCTATCGAATCGATATAGAATGGTGGATATTTGCGCTGGCGGGAATATTTGCCATTGCTATTGCCTTGTTTACCATTAGCTCTCAATCCATCAGAGCTGCGTTGGCAAACCCCGTAGACTCACTTCGAAATGAATAAGCAGCCCAAGCCACCAAAACAAGCTCTACGCTTCCTGCGCTGGTTCTGCCGAGAGGATTATCTTGAAGAGATCGAGGGAAATCTACTAGAGCTCTATAAACAACAGCTTGAAGTCTCTTCTCAGCGGGCAAGATGGCAGTTTTTCTGGAATGTGCTACGTCATTTTCGCCCAGCCTTTATTCGGTCATTTAGAATATATCAACCTGTTTACCATCGTGCTATGCTACGTCATAATTTCCTCATTACGTTGCGCAGCTTTATGCGTCACAAAACTTCATTTTTAATCAACTTAACTGGACTATCTACTGGGTTGGCCTGTGTCATACTGGTATATCTTTGGGTGAGTGATGAACTAAGCATTAACAAGTTTCATGAAAAAGATAGTCAGCTCTATCAGGTGTTGAGTAACCTTGAATTTTCTCAAAATATACTCACCAATGAATTAACCCCTGTACCATTAGCGACTGCTCTTGCCGAAGAAATGCCGGAGGTAGAATACGCAGTAGCGGTTAATGACTTCTTTAGTTGGCGAACCAGAGAAGGTATTCTCTCAACCGGAGATACGCGCATAGCGGCCGAAGGCTGGCACGCCGGCAAAGATTTTTTTCAGGTTTTTTCCTACGAGCTTGTTGAGGGTGATAAAAACCGGGCGCTGTCTGATAAGAACAATATCCTTCTCTCCGAGGAACTAGCGGAAAAATTGTTCGGTACGACGGATGACCTCATGGGTACACCTATAGAATGGAAGCACCCACTCTTTGAAGGTGTTTTTCAGATTGCCGGTATTTTCAAGTTGCCTCAGGCCAGTTCTACGGCGCAGTTTGATTTTCTGTTCAGTATAGAAGTTCTACTGGATAATGATCCGTGGGCAAAAGAATGGGGTGGTTATGCTGAAACCTACTTGATCTTAGAAAAAGGTATCGACATCAGCCAATTTAATGAGAAGATCGCTGACTTTATAAAAATAAAAGACCCTTCCAATAGCAATTGGGCCATATTCGCCCAGCAATATTCCGATAAATACCTCTACGGCCAGTACGAAAATGGAATGCCAGTGGGAGGGCGCATAGCGTATGTGCGGTTATTTACGCTGGTTGCTTTCGTTATACTGCTAATTGCCTGCGTCAACTTTATGAACTTATCTACGGCAAAGGCCTCGCTAAAAATGAAAGAAATCGGGGTAAAAAAGACCATAGGAGCTTCCCGAGGTGCCTTAGTAGCTCAGTTTCTGGGTGAGTCCTTGTTAACCGCATTTTTATCCTTAGTAGTTGCATTTCTATTGGTTATGCTCCTCCTTCCCCAATTCAGTGAGATTGCCGGAAAACATCTCCACCTCAACCTAGGAATCCGTGATACATTCATCATTGCCGGGATTGTGCTATTCACTGGGTTCCTTGCGGGCAGCTATCCGGCGTTTTATCTTTCTAATTTTAAACCCATCGCTGTACTGAAGGGGAAACTTCATACTTCTACTGGGGCATTATGGATTCGTCAGGGTCTGGTTGTTTTCCAGTTTACCTTGTCGGTGCTATTTATTGTGGGGCTGTTGGTGATCAACGCTCAAATCAAATTTACCCAAACGGAAAACCTGGGGTATAACCGGGATAATATTATCACCTTTCCATGGAAAGGTGAACTATACGATGGGCGTGGATTACGGGAGGGAAAATCAAACGAAAGGTTCGAGACTTTTATGGCGGAGATGAAAAACATTCCAGGGGTAGTCAGTGCAACCCATATGTCGGGTAATATCTTAAGTGAAATTTACGGACAAAGCGGTATTTCCTGGAGTAGCAAAGAATCAGATCGTGAGTTTCTATTTAAATCCCCAATAGTGGGTTATGATTTTATCAAGACTCTGGAGATAGAACTGCTGGAAGGACGTGCTTTTTCAAGGGATTATAATGATGATTATTCAAAGATTATACTCAACGAAGCTGCGGTTCAACTAATGGAACTAGAGAATCCGGTAGGTGAAATCATTCAGATGAACGGAGGGAGTGAAATTATTGGAGTAGTCAAGAACTTTCACTACGGTTCGCTTCATAACCCCATTGAGCCGCTCATTTTCCGGTTTGATCCAACCGGAAGAAATGTGATGGTAAAAATAAAAGCTGGAACAGAGCGAAATACTATTGCTCAACTTAAAAAACTACAAAGTGAGTTTTCTCCCGGCAATACATTTGAATTCACTTTTCTGGATGAAGATTATCAGGCACTTTACGAAGCAGAAGATAAAGTAGCTACCCTATCGAATTACCTGGCCGTGATTGCCATGATCATTTCCTGCTTAGGGTTGTTTGGCTTAACCACTTTTACGGCCGAGCGAAGATTAAAGGAAATTAGTATCCGTAAAATTTTAGGTGCGGGTGATTTTGGTATTGTCGTTTTATTATCGACGAACTTTACCAAAATGGTGCTCATAGCGATTGTGATCGCTTTGCCCCTTAGCTATGTCATCTCCCAAAGATGGTTAGAAAGTTTTGCTGCTCGGATTGATCTAGCCTGGTGGTTCTTTATCGGGGCAGGTTTGGCCACCTTACTTATTGCTTGGTTGACAGTAGGAATACAAACCGTGAAAGCTGCTCAAGTGAACCCCGTAGATACATTACGCAATGAATAAGCCACCACCCCAACGTGCTCTGCGCTTTCTACGCTGGTTCTGCCGAGAGGGTTATCTCGAGGAGATTGAAGGCAACTTGCTCGAGCTGTACGAGCAACAGTACGCAGAGTCACCTGAAAAAGCTCGGCGGCAGTTTACTTGGAATGTACTACGTCATTTTCGTCCGGCATTTATTAAACCTTTTAAAGTATATCAACCCAATAATCATCGTGCCATGCTACGCCATAATCTAGTTCTCACCTTCCGCAATTTTCAGCGCTATAAAGGATCTTTTTTAATCAATCTGATCGGGCTTGCTTCTGGGTTGGCCTGTGCTTTACTGATTTACTTATGGGTACAAGACGAACTAAAAATAGATAAATTTCATACCAACGAGCGCCAACTATTTCAGGTCATGGAAAACCACCACATGACCGAGGAAATTCTTACTTACGACGGAACTCCGGATCTGCTAGCTAGGGCGCTGGTCGAAGAAATGCCTGAAGTAGCACTAGCCACCAGTGTTACTCCTTCTGCTTGGTTCGGTAATTTTACGCTGGCTACCAACGCCGACCGCCCTCTTAAGGCCGTGGGGCAATTTGCCGATAAAGATTTTTTCAGAGTATTTTCTTACGAACTTGTGCAAGGACAGGCTCAACAGGTACTTCTAGATAAACACGCGATGGTAATTTCAGAAGCATTAGCCCTGCGCTTGTTCAATACCACCGAAAATATCGTGGGTAAAACCCTTGAGTGGCAGTTACTCAATATGACCAACCAAGTTGTAA
Source organism: uncultured Flammeovirgaceae bacterium (assembly GCA_937884755.1). GTDB lineage: Bacteria > Bacteroidota > Bacteroidia > Cytophagales > Cyclobacteriaceae > Tunicatimonas. Next base: position 3,926 of record CAKZYJ010000046.1, on the reverse strand, counting down.
TTACGGGTGTTTTCAGTGGGACGCCACCCCATTCTACCGCTCAGTTTGATTTTGTATTATCGTACGAGGCTTGGCTTACCCTCTCGGAAGAAATAGGCCGTAGCATCCACTGGGATAACCACGGTCCGCTGACTTATCTGGTACTGCAAGCTGGTACGAATGTGCAGGAATTCAATGCGAAAATTGAACCCTATATTCAGGAAAAAGTAGATGGCTCTAATATTACTTTGTTTACTACTCCTTATGCAGATCAGTATTTGCACGGAAAATATGAAAATGGCGTACAGGCTGGTGGCAGAATTGTGTACGTGCGATTGTTTGCGCTTATCGCTATCTTCATTCTTCTGATTGCCTGCATTAACTTCATGAATCTTGCTACCGCCAGAGCATCTCGGCGGCTTAAAGAAGTGGGCGTAAAAAAAACCATAGGTGCCAGTCGTAAATTGCTCATCTTTCAATTTGTGGGCGAATCGGTTGTGATGGTGGGCTTATCACTCCATTTATCGCTAATTCTCGTCATCCTGTTACTTCCTGAATTCAACCAAATCACTGGTAAACAACTCAATCTGACTATTGATGTATCGCTCTTATCGTTAATACTAGGCATTGTGTGGGCAACCGGACTTTTGGCAGGTAGTTACCCCGCCTTCTATCTTTCTGGTTTCAATCCTGTAATGGTACTGAAAGGACGCCTTCATACATTAGCCGGAGAAGTATTGACGAGAAAAGGGCCGGTGGTCTTTCAATTTGCCCTATCGGTCATGCTAATCGTATCGGTGCTAGTGGTCTATCAGCAAATAGACTATTTACAAACTAAGAATCTGGGTTATAATAAAGACAACATCATTTATTTTGACCGAGAAGGCAAGGTAGCTGAAAGCCAGGAAACCTTTTTTGCTGAAGTAAAAAAAATACCGGGCATCACCCACATATCCAGTATCAATGAGAATCTGATAGGTAGCAGCAGTGGTACTTACGGGGTTGATTGGGAAGGGAAAAATCCGGAAGAAGATATCCACTTTGAGGAAGTATCGGTCAACTACGATATGCTGGAAACACTGGAGGTTGATATGCTGGTTGGGAGAAGTTTTTCCCAAGCATTTGGCAATGAAGAAACCAAGGTCATATTCAATGAAACGGCCATCAAGGTAATGGGACTGCAAGATCCCATCGGCAAAACTATCCAGCATTACGAGGGCGAAATGGAAATTATCGGTGTCGTCAAAGATTTCCACTTTGAGTCACTACACGAGTATGTAAAACCATTGTTCTTCAAGTTGAGACCCGACGAAACCCTGAAAATTATGGCGCGCATTGAAGCCGGAAAAGAAAGGGAAGCCATTGTTGCACTCGAAAAACTTTATCAGGAGTTTAATCCCGGCTTTACCCTCGATTACCAGTTTTTAGATACGACGTATCAGGCACAATATGAGGCTGAACAGCGGGTTTCTACCTTATCTAAGTACTTCGCTGGGCTGGCGATTCTAATCTCTTGCCTGGGTCTATTTGGTCTAGCCGCATTTACCGCCGAACGCCGCTTAAAAGAAATTGGTATTCGCAAAGCCTTGGGAGCCAGTGCTATTAGTATCGTGCATTTGCTTTCCAGCGATTTTACCAAAATGGTGCTGATTGCCGTTACCATTGCTTTGCCCGTTAGCTACTTCGCTGCCCAACGCTGGCTACAGAATTTTGCTTTCAGCATCCCACTGCAATGGTGGTACTTTGCTGGAGCTGGTTTATTGGCTTTACTGATCGCGTGGTTGACCGTAGGGCTGCAAACGGTGAAAGCCGCTCGGGTGAATCCAGTGGATTGCTTGCGAGATGAGTAAACGGACAGTTAACTACCTACGAATTTGTATTAATGATCTCCCGAATATCGGTAATCAGTTTATTTGCCAGATGATCGGCGGAGGCGTGTGAGTTGGATTCGGCGATAATTCGGATAATGGGTTCGGTATAGGATTTTCGTAAATGCACCCACTCCCGGTCGAAGCTGATCTTAACTCCGTCGGTAGTGTTTACTGGCTGGTTGGAGTAGCGTTCGGCTAACGTAGCTAGCACTCCTACCATATCAATGTCGGGGGTCAGCTCAATTTTGTTCTTAGAAATATGGTACTGTGGGTATCTGGCCTTTAACTGAGAAATAGGCTTGCCGAACTTTGCCAGATGCGATTAGAAAAGCGCAATCCCTACTAGGGCATCACGGCCGTAGAGTAGTTTGGGGTAGATAACTCAGCCGTTGCCTTCACCGCCAATAACCGCTTCGGTTTCCTTCATCGCTTCTACCACGTTTACCTCCCCTACTGCAGCGGCGGTGTAGCTACCATCGTGCTTAAGCGTAACGTCATGCAAAGCCAGTGAGGAAGATAAATTAGAGACTGTATTCCCGCCACCGTTCAGCCCTAGAATATAATCGGCTACCGCCACTAGCGTATACTCCTCCCCAAAAGGCTCACCATTTTCCTGAATTAGTACCAGACGGTCTACGTCGGGGTCTACCACAATACCCAGATCGAACGCACCTTGCTCCATTTTTCCGCAGATATGGTTCAGGTTCTCGGGTACGGGTTCGGGATTGTGGGCGAAGGAACCATTAGGTTCACAGTAAAACTTTTCTATCTGAGTAACGCCTAGTTTTTCCAATAGCATCGGTACCGCAATACTTCCTACGGAATTGATGCAGTCAATAGCTACCTTAAAATTACGCTCCCGGATTGCTTCCACATCTACCTCCGGCAAAGCCAGTATGGCTTCAATGTGCTTTTCGGTGGCCCCTTCAATTCGCTGATACGACCCTAGCTTGTTCACGGTAGCAAAGTCAAAATCAGCCGACGCGGCTAAGTCGAGCACGGTTTTTCCGGCCTCGGCGGAGATAAACTCACCAGCCTCATTTAATAGCTTAAGGGCATTCCACTGACCCGGATTATGGCTGGCCGTAATGATGATACCGCCTTGGGCCTGCTCGTCAACCACTGCCATCTCAACTGTAGGAGTAGACGCCAGATCAATATCCAGCACATTAATACCCAAGCCCTGTAGGGTAGCACTCACTAATCGAGAAACCATGCCACCCGAAATGCGGGCATCGCGGCCAATAACTACAGTTACCTTTTCGTGTTGCTGCTTAAGATAGGTGCCGAAAGCAGAGGTGAATTTAACCGTATCAATAGGAGTGAGGCCTTCGCCTACTGCGCCGCCGATAGTTCCGCGGATGCCGGAAATCGATGTGATGAGTGCCAAGGATGAAAAGTGGTTTGAGACAGTACTATAGAAACAATAAGAGAGCGCGAAGTAAGAAAATTAATCGAACTTAGCCAACACTTTGTTTACTTCCGAATCAGGGTTGCCGCAGGCTTCGCCCTTCCCCACCTCCTTGCCGCAGTAGCCGCAAGTGGCCCCTTCTTTATTCAGAAACGGGCTTTGTGATGCACAAGTCCCCTTAAATTCCCCGTCTTTCAGGAAAATCAGGCGAACGCTCATCAATACGAAAAAAAGTGCAATAAACCCTATGGCTAAGAATAACGTGGTCATAACTTCAGTCTTTAGTGCAAAGATAGCATTACTAACTAAAAACGAGTGGGTCGGACACAAAGTTTCCGAGAGAAATCTTTTACCTTCGTTTTGGCAAGTGGTGGGAGTGCTTGGGGCCAGGTGTTTAGTGTGTACCAGAGCATTACAGCGGTCGCTGCATGGTATTAAGGTTTTATGGTTCGTTTTTTATCATGACATCCTGCTGACTATAAATTTCGCCCCGCCCCGTGCTCCCAGTTCCTTGCCAAAGAAATTTCAATAAGATAATTATGAACAAACTGATAAATGAACGGCGTAAGATTGCTTTGGAGGCCTTTGACCGGCTACTAACTATCATGGAAGAACTGCGAGTGAAGTGCCCCTGGGACCGTAAGCAAACCATAGAAAGTATCCGT
>CAKZYJ010000045.1 GCA_937884755.1 uncultured Flammeovirgaceae bacterium | reverse complement strand
CTGCTTACTGGATGGATGTATCCCGTTTTGCCGATTCGGAGGGCTACCTCGATGATTTTCATCATACCTTCTGGCCTTATCGTGACTGGGTGATTGATGCCTACAATCGCAACCTTTCGTACGATAAGTTTATACTGTGGCAGGTAGGCGGCGATCAGTTGCCCAACGCTACCGAAGAGCAGGTTCTGGCAACCGCTTTCAATCGTAATCATAAGCAGAACTCGGAAGGGGGAATTATTCCGGAAGAGTTTAGAGTGGAGTACGTGGCCGACCGCACCAATACGCTGGGAGCAGCCTTCATGGGATTAACCCTGGGTTGTGCGCGCTGTCACGACCATAAGTACGATCCTATTTCTCAACAGGACTACTTCGAGCTGTTTGGCTTCTTCAACTCTACCGTAGAGCGGGGAGATGGTATTTTCTCTCTGAACTCGATTGAATACGGTCAGATGGTGTCTAACGAACAATCCATGAACGCCGGTCCGGTCTTAGCTTTACCTAATCAGGAAACCAAAAAGGTTCGTGAATTTCTGTTAGAGCAGATTGATAGCAAAACGGATAGCCTAAAGCAACTGGCCCAGCAGAATTCGGCAGCAGTTCAGCAGTGGCAGGCTCAACAGAATTCAGCCCAGGTACTGAAGCGAGAAGTAAATGCGGCTACAGTGACCCATCTAACCTTCGACCGCATGGCCGATGGAAAAGATCAGGATCTGGCCGCGGGAGCCTCGGTACCCAAATACGGCGGAAATATCTCGGTAGCCGAAGGCATCAAAGGAAAAGCCATTCGTAGTGATGCCTCAGGGCAATACGTGGCCGAGGGGCGTCGGGCTATCTTTGAGCGATCTGATCCGTTTACAATCAGCTTCTGGATTAATATCCCTGAAGAATTTGAGGAAGCCCATGTGATGTACAACGGCAACAACCGGATTCAGGGCTACCGGGGCTGGGATATTATGCTGGATAGCTCCCGAACCCACTTCCGCTTAAACCACGCTCACCCCTATCAGTCACTGGATATTCGCGATCCTCAACCACTTCCGATTGATGAATGGGTGCATTACGTATGGACCTACGACGGTTCCAGTGATGCCGAAAATATGCGTCTGTACCGCAATGGCGACGAAATTACCCCGGAAATCAAGCGTAACTATCTCTATCGTTCTACCAAGCCCTATCTCGATAAGGAGTCAACCGTTTACATGCCCTACCAGGGACTGATTATTGGCAACCGCCACTACGACCAGGACTTTACCGGAGGACGATTGGATGAAGTGCGAATTCTCAACCGGGAATCAGGCAGCTTAGTAGCGAAATACCTCTACGATGCCCAGGAAGGAGAAGCAGCGTTCCGGCAAGCACTGAACACTACGGGCAATCAGGATATTGACCATTTTTACGATCTGTTTGTAGATAATACCCTGCAAGCCGAGCGAAAATCGCTGCGGGAGTTGCATTTACGGGAAGTGGCCACCATTGACACCGTGCAGGAAATCATGGTGATGGGTGATTGGGAGAACGAACGCCCCACCTACATTCTCGAGCGGGGGGTATACGATGCCCACGGAGAACGAGTGCAGCGAGACGTACCCGAATCGCTATTACCCTGGCCGGAAGATCTTCCTCGTAACCGCTTGGGCTTAGGCAAGTGGCTTATTCACGATGATAATCCGCTTACATCTCGGGTAGCGGTTAATCAGGTTTGGTACCTGATGTTCGGCAGAGGATTAGTTGAGACAGTGGAAGATTTCGGTAACCAGGGCGCGCTTCCTACCCACCCGAAGCTGCTGGATTGGCTGGCGGTTGATTTTCAGGAAAACGGCTGGGATGTGAAACGGCTCATCCGCCAAATGGTGCTTTCGTCTACTTACCGGCAATCCTCGAAAATCCGCCCCGAATTACAGGAAATTGATCCGGACAATATATTACTGGCTCGATCGCCCCGCTACCGACGCTCGGCCGAGATGGTGCGGGATAATATTTTGGCTTCCAGCGGATTACTCAACGAAACAATTGGCGGCCCCTCTACCTTCCCTTACCAACCTCCGGGGGTGTGGAAGGAAGTGATGGCCCACGCTTTCTTCCCCGAATACGAAGTTGATTACGAAAACGGACTGTACCGCCGTAGTCTGTACACGTTCTGGAAGCGGAATATGCCGCCGCCGAGTATGCTGGTGTTTGATGCCTCCAGCCGAGGTGAATGCCAGGTGCGTCGGCAAACCAGCAGCACTCCATTGCAGGCGTTGGTACTGCTAAATGATCAGCAAATGGTGGAAGGTTGCCGGGTACTGGCTGAGCGTATGCTGCACCAGAACCAGGGCGATATTCGGGAGGCTACTAAACAAACATTTCAGTTGCTGACCAGCCGGGAGCCTACCGAACGGGAATTTCAGCTACTGATTGGGCAGTATCAGGAAGAACTGGCCTACTTCCAGGAAGATCAGGGGCGCACTACCGCCTACCTGAATGTAGGACATAAAGCCCCTTCGACTGAGCTGCCGCTTACCGAAGTGGCCGCTCTGGCGCGGGTTACGAACACTATTTTCAACACCACCGAAGCGTACTATAAAAACTAATTTTTGGGATGAATATGGATTGGAATAACGATACACGGCAGGCGCAGTACCGAAAAACCCGGCGCGAGTTTCTCCGAACTACTTCTAAAGGACTAGGTGCCGCTACCATCGGCTCCCTACTGTTTCCCAATATGCTTTCTGGACAATCCCGGGCAGAAGCCAGTATCGCGGGAAGTTCGGTGCCAGGAAAAGGAGGGGTGCTGGATGCCCTGCACCATGCTCCCAAGGCTAAGCGGGTAATTTATCTGTTTCAGAGTGGTGGACCCAGCCAGATCGAGCTTTTTGATTACAAGCCAGAGCTGATGAAGCGGCAGGGAGAGGAAATCCCCGATAGTGTGCGGGGTAATCAGCGGATTACCGGTATGTTAGCGGCGCAGTCTAGCTTCCCGATGGTGGGTTCTAAGTTTGCTTTTTCGCAGAATGCTAAAACCGGGGGCTACTTCAGCAGTTTGGTGCCTTACACTGCCCAGATTGCGGAGGATATTTGCGTGGTGAACTCTATGTATACCGAGGCCATCAATCACGAACCGGCGGTCATCTTTATGCAGACTGGCTCGCAACAGGTGGGCCGTCCCAGTATTGGCTCCTGGTTGAGCTACGGTCTGGGAAGTCCTAATCAGAATATGCCTTCGTTTATTGTACTACTTTCTCGGGGTAAGCCCGATACTCAAAACCTAAATATGCAATCCTGGGGGAATGGTTTTCTTCCTTCTCATCATCAAGGAGTACAGTTCCGTTCGGGCGCTGATCCGGTACTCTATCTTTCTAATCCTGATGGTATTGATCGGGCCAGCCGCCGTCGGGAGCTGAACTATCTGGAGCAGTTAGAACGGGAGCAGCAAGCCGTTTGGGGCGACCCGGAGATTGATTCTAAAATCAGTCAATACGAAATGGCTTACCGTATGCAGGCCAGTGTGCCCGATGTAACCGATCTGTCGGATGAGCCCGACTATATTTTTGACCTCTACGGTCCCGAAGCCCGGATTCCGGGTACCTACGCCGCTAACTGTCTGCTGGCTCGTCGTTTGGCCGAACGCAATGTACCATTCGTACAGCTCTACCACATGGGCTGGGATCAGCACGGCAATCTGCCTAACGATATTCAAAAGCTGGCCAAGTCCAGCGATCAGGCCTCCGCTGCATTAGTTACCGACTTGAAGCAACGGGGCCTTTTAGAAGATACATTGGTAGTGTGGGGCGGAGAATTCGGAAGGACCAGTTTCTCTCAGGGTAAACTGACTAAAACCAACTACGGCCGCGATCACCATCCTCGTTGCTTTAGCATGTGGATGGCCGGAGGCGGTATCAAGCCGGGAATTACCTACGGCAAAACTGATGATTTCAGTTATAATATCGCCGAAAACGGAGTACACGTTCACGACTTCCAGGCTACCATGCTACACTTGCTGGGAGTAGACCACGAGCAGCTCACCTTCAAGCACCAAGGACGCCGCTACCGGCTGACCGATGTGCACGGTCACGTAGTAAAAGACATTATTGCTTAGTAATAGCTCATTAGTAAATGGTAGTTGTAAGCTTGATAAAATTTGCAATTGGTTTAGTAGGCTTACTTCTGACGTTTATTTATCTCATAGTCGCAGTAGTTAACAAACACAAGAGGGGAAAACTAAAAACAGCCGCCGTAGTGTTCTTCTCGACTGCAGGTTTATTGATAGCAATTAGTATAATTGAATTTTTTGTTTATTCATCAAATGAGGAACCGCGAGGAGTTGTTATAAAAGCTTATCGAGAAGCACCGATAGGCGGAGTCTGGCTAGCTCTATATGAAGATAGTACTTGGGAATTAAGAAATTCGTCAAGAGAAATAAGAGCAAAAGGTGAATATCAGATTACGGGAGATACGGTTACAATGATTGCGGAAGAAGGATATGGGATAGCAAATGATGTGGCGGAAATATCATTTCTTATCAAGAAGAAAAGATTAATAGAAACGAGTAAATCTGGAATAAATATTCTTGAGATCAGAATTAACAATATAGATAAACAAGGGTCATAGCACTATGAAGCGAGCTTCATCTCATATCTACATTTTTTTCTTGTCTGGACTGTTAACGCTATCCTGCTCTCCGGACCGGATCGCCTTTTCACCGGAGATTGAAGCCCAGTTACCAGAGCAGATTGATTTCAACTACCACATCAAGCCGATTCTGTCAGATCGTTGCTTTGCTTGCCACGGGCCGGATAAAAATCATCAGGAGGCGGATCTTCGCCTGGATACGGAAGAAGGAGCTTTCGCCGCTATTGGTGACGAAAAGAATCGCTACGCTATCGTTCCAGGGAAAACTGGCAAGAGCGAAGTATACCACCGGATTACCTCCGATGATCCCGAAGTGGTAATGCCCCCACCAAAATCGAACCTCAGCCTGACCGAACTGGAAATAGCCACGCTGACCCGCTGGATTGAACAGGGTGCGGAGTACAAACCTCACTGGTCATTCATTCCTCCTAAAGCCCTCGATCTGCCCGAAGTCAACAAAGCTGACTGGGCTGAAAATCCGATCGATCGCTTTGTGCTAGCCCGATTGGAACGGGAAAACCTTCAACCCTCACCTGGAGCTGAGAAAGTACAGTTGCTCCGAAGGGTTACCTTTGACCTGACTGGTCTACCGCCTACTCTGGAAGAAATAGATGCCTTTCTGGCTGATGACTCAGATGATGCCTACGAAAAAGTCGTAGACCGACTGCTGGCATCGCCCCGTTACGGGGAGCGGATGGCTACCGACTGGATGGATATTTCCCGCTACGCCGACTCCCACGGCTACCATGCCGATGGCTACCGGCGGATGTGGCCCTGGCGCGATTGGGTCATCAAAGCCTTCAACAAAAACCTGCCGTTTGATGATTTCGTTACGTGGCAGATGGCCGGCGATTTGCTACCCGATGCTACGCAGGAACAGGTGCTGGCTACCGGCTTTCACCGCAACCCTCCCGCTAGCTCGGAAGCCGGCATTGTGCCGGAAGAGTACCGGCTGGAAAAAGTGTTTGACCGGGCCAATACTACCGCGAAAGCCTTTATGGGCCTTACCCTGGAATGTGCCCGCTGCCACGATCATAAGTACGATCCTATTTCCCAAAAGGAGTTCTACCAGTTTACCGCTTTCTTTAACCAAGTAGATGAACTGGGTATGATTTCTAATGATGGCAATTCGGCACCCACTATGCCGCTCATGGAAGAAGAAACTGCCGAAAAAGTAGCCTACCTGCACCAACTAATTCAGCAGGAAGAACAGAAACAGCAGCAGTATATTGAGCAAACTGCCAAAACTATCGAGGATCAACCCGTAAAGGTCAATCCTAATTTCGTTCAGCAAGGATTGGTTGGTTACTACCCTTTTGACCAAATCCAAGACGAAAAAACGATCAACCAATCTACCGCTAAACTCACTGGTACCGTGAGAGGGGATATTGATTCGGTGGAAGGTTACCAGGGTAAGGCCATCCGTTTCGATAGCGAATACGAGTTCGTAAACCTGGAAGAAATCGGCGACTTTGAACGAACCGATGCTTTCTCAATGGGAGCCTGGGTGAAACCCGAAGTCAGAGAAGAGTACTCATCCATTATTGGGAATGCCGGACATAAGAACTCTCACTGGCGAGGTTACGAGATGTACCTGGATAGCCTGAACCGGGTAAGTGTCCGACTTACGCACGACTTGCCCGAACATTGCTTGCAGGTAGTCACGCAGGATAGTATAAAAATAGGTGACTGGAGTCATCTGATGTTTACCTACGATGGTTCCAGCCGAGCCGAAGGCATTCAGGTTTTTATTAACGGAGAACCCGCCCCGGTTCAGATATTATACAATCGACTGTTCAAGAGCATTCGCACAATTAATGTCTTATTAGAAGTTGAACCTCAACCGATTCGGGTAGGGCGGAGCCACCGGTTTTCGTTAGATATTGGCTTATTTCAGGGAGCCATCGATGAGGTGCGGGTGTACGACCGTCAACTCTCCGGATTGGAAGTAACCGGCCTGGTAGGCAATACGTTCTGGAAAGATAAGTCCTACGCGGAACTTAGTGACCAGGAACGCTCAGTGTTTTCCTCTCTCTATTTCCTACATCAGTTCCGAGACCTCCAGCAGCAGTTTCCCATACTTCAGTCTCTTCGGGATCACGAGCACGCAACGTTGGATACGGTACCCGAAATTATTGTGATGCGTGATATGGAACGTCCTCGTAAAACCTACGTGTTAGACCGGGGCATGTACGACGCACCCACCGAGGAAGTAGAGCCCGGAACCTTAGCCGATTTGCTGCCCTTCACCGATGAGTATCCACCTAACCGATTAGGATTGTCCCAGTGGCTGCTCGATCCTCAAAACCCGCTTACTTCTCGCGTCACAGTGAACCGCTACTGGCATATGTTCTTTGGTCGAGGATTGGTCGGTACGTTAGAAGATTTTGGCAATCAGGGTGACTTACCCACTCACCCCGAACTTCTGGACTGGCTGGCATTGGAGTTCATCAACTCCGGGTGGGACACTAAAGCTTTGCTGCGGATGATCGTTACCTCGGCCACCTACCGGCAGTCGTCGGTAGCCGATAAAGAATTGATGGAGCTAGATCCTCAGAATGAGTTGCTAGCCCGGGGACCTAGTTTCCGGCTTCCCGCTGAAATGATTCGCGACAATGCTTTGGTGGCTAGCGGTTTGCTGGTAGACAAAGTGGGCGGGCCAAGTGTAAGAACCTATCAGCCCGAAGGCTTGTGGAGTAAAACCCACTTTTCTCAGTTACTCACCAAGTACGAACCGGATGAGGGAGATAAACTGTATCGGCGTAGTCTGTATACCTTTGTGCGGCGCACGGCTCCGCCCCCGACCATGACCGTGCTGGATGCCTCAGATCGGAGTATGTGCATTGTCCGGCGGCAGCGCACTAGCACCCCTTTGCAGGCCCTGCTGTTACTCAATGAACCCCAACTGTTAGAAGCCAGCCGATTGATTGCCGAGCGAGCGATGCGAGAAGGAGGCGAAGCGACCGATGAACAAATAAACTACATCTTCAAACTGCTAACCAGCCGTAGCCTGAACGAAAAGGAGCTACCGCTGCTGGAGGAACTTTATAAACAAGAGTACCAGAAATATCAGCAGGACTGGGCCGGAGCCCAAGCATTGCTCCAGACCGGTGATTATCCTTACGATGAAACGATGGAGCTACCCAAACTAGCTGCGATGTCGGTAGTGACCAATATTATCATGAATTACGACGAGGTGTACACCAAACGATAAAGTTATGAGCGATTGCCATCAATATACTCCCCACTACAGCCGACGGGATTTTCTTACTAAAACCGCTATGGGATTAGGAGCTACCGCTTTAGCATCTCTCATAAGGCCAACTTCGTTGTTTGGTCAATCTACCGATCCATCTGAGGGGGTACTTAAATCGTTGCATTTCGCACCTAAAGCCAAGCGGGTGATCTATCTCTTCCAAAGCGGTGGGCCTTCGCAGATGGAGTTGTTCGATTATAAGCCTACCCTGGAGAAGATGCACGGACAGGAGCTGCCGGAGTCGGTACGAAAAGGGCAACGACTGACGGGTATGACCTCGGGGCAGACCTCGTTCCCACTGGCGGGTTCTCACTATAAATTTGCGCAGTATGGTGAAAGCGGGGCTTGGGTAAGTGAGTTGATGCCGCATACGGCTAAGATTGTGGATGAACTGTGTATGATAAAATCCATGCATACCGAAGCCATTAACCACGATCCGGCGATCACCTTCTTTCAGACTGGGTCCCAGCAGCCAGGACGGCCTTCTATTGGCTCGTGGATTAGCTACGGATTGGGTAGCGATAATGAAAATCTGCCTACATTTTGTGTGCTCCAATCAGAAGGTAAGTCACGACCTCAGCCGTTGTACTCTCGTCTTTGGGCTAACGGGTTTTTGCCTTCGGTGCATCAGGGAGTGATGTTTGGTTCTGGTAAAGACCCGGTGCTGTATCTGAGCAATCCGGCCAGTATCAACAACGATGATCGCTGCCGGCAACTTTCATTCTTGAAGCGGATGCATGAAATGCAGTACGAACGATTGGGCGACCCGGAGATCAATACGAAGATTGCCCAGTACGAAATGGCCTACCGCATGCAGACCTCGGTGCCGGAAACCATGAACATCACTAACGAACCGGATTACATCTACGAGATGTACGGGGAAGACGTGAAGGTTCCGGGCACCTACGCCGCCAACTGCCTGCTGGCTCGACGGTTAGTAGAGCGCAACGTCAAATTCATTCAGCTCTACCACCAGGGCTGGGATCAGCACGGAAATTTGCCCAAAGACATTAAGAAAATGGCCAAGAGCGTAGATCAACCTACGGCTGCCTTAGTCATGGATTTGAAACAACGAGGGCTACTGGAAGATACTTTGGTGGTTTGGGGTGGGGAGTTTGGTCGTACCAACTACTCCCAGGGTAAACTGACCAAAGATAACTACGGTCGCGATCACCATCCCCGTTGCTTCACGATCTGGATGGCCGGGGGCGGAGCCAAACCCGGTATGATCTACGGGGAGACGGATGATTTTTCCTATAACATCGTAAAAGATCCCGTACACGTCCACGATTTCCAGGCTACCATGCTACACTTGCTGGGAGTAGACCACGAACGATTAACCTTTAAGCATCAGGGCCGCCGCTATCGCCTCACCGATGTGCACGGCAAAGTAATTAATGAGCTTATTGCCTAGTCTGACCTCTATTTTAACGTACTAGCGTAGCGTAAAAATGTTGTCTTTGGTAATTCCGTCCCAATCGTCAGACCGGAAGGGCGGGGCAGGTAAGCCATTTTTGTTGTACAGGTTGGCCTGATCGGGATTATCGGCCCAGGCGTAACGTACCGCCACGGGGTTGGCAACGGCATCACTGTAAACCGTTACTTCATTCTCCCCGGAAATCTCCGCTTTAGCCCAATGGAACTGTTGATCATCTCCGGCCAGGATAAATCCTTTCAGATACCCGTATTTGTCTTTCACCATTAGGTCATCACCTACACTACTGAAAGTAACAATCATCTTATTTCCCTCCGTGCGAGCCGACTCGAAGGTAGGGCCAGAGTCAACCACATCTTCCCCGTAGGCAATTCGGCGCATGGCTAAGGCTAAACGCTTGCCAACATCCTGCTTATTTTTAGGATGGATATCATCGGCTTCGCCAATGTCAATAATAGTAGCGATACCTACTTTGGGAAGTTCTAATGCCTGGGTTTGGGCTTCGCGAAGTTCGGCCCAATTGCTTGGCTGAGGGCTATCGACTGGAGCCATAAAATTAGCTAGTTGCACAACGGCAAACGGAATCTCGGAATCCCAATCTTGTCGCCACTGCTGAATCATTGCCGGAAATAGCTGGCCGTACTCCTCGGCCCGAGAAGCATTACTTTCACCCTGATACCAGATCATACCCTTCAAACCGTAGGGCACCAACGGATGAATCATGGCATTGTAGAGCAAGCTGGGGTAGTGGTGCAGTGGCGTAGGGTAATTCTCGCGTCCGGCACCTCGTTGGTAATGCCACTCCCCGGCCAACGGGAAGCGAAGCGACTGCTGCTGGGCTACCACTAAGTAGAAGTCGTTTCCTGTGGTAGCGAAGCCACCTCGTCCGCCCCGGTCGGTAACTCGGATGGTAATCACATTTCCTCCATTCTTGATCGCTGAAGCCGGGATCTTATATCGGCGGTACTGTTGTTCGCCTTGGGTTTCACCCACTTTGGTATCGTTTATCCATACCTGATCATCGTCGTGGATGATCCCTAGATTGAGCAGTAAATCTTTGTTCTGGAATTCAGAAGGAAGAATTATGGTTCGTTTAAACCAAACCGTGCCGTCGTGCCGAGGCAAGGCTTCCCGATCAAAAAATCTGGGTAGAATGAGTGTCGGCCACTCCTTAAAATCGGCACTAGCTGAAGCCCAATTCTCCTTCATTCCGGGGTCTTTATCATCGGCATCATCAAAAAAGCCATCGACGCTAGCGCGATAGTTTTCGGTAACCTTTTCCATGGTATTGCCTTCGGCTTGTAATTGCGCTACTGCTTCGTTCAAGGTAGGGTATTGACTGAGTCTTTCTCGGCTAATCCAGGATTCAACCGGAGTGCCACCCCAGTTGGAGCTGATCAGACCGATAGGGACTCCTAAGTGCTCACAAAGGTTCTGAGCAAAGAAGTAGCCCACCGCCGAAAACTCCCGTACATTTTCCTCGTTATTCACTTTCCATTCAGTAGGCAGTATATCGTCTTTTGGCTGTAACGCCTGATCGTGGGTTACCTTAATTAACCTAATCTGGTCGTCGTGGGCGGTGTAGGCCACTTTGTTTTCGACGGGTAATTGCCGGATACGCCATTCCATATTGGATTGTCCCCCGCAAAGAAATACATCGCCTACTAGCACATCGCTGAAGGAGATAGATTCGTTTCCTCCATCAACATCAATGGTGTAAGGTCCTCCGGAGGCGGTTGCAGCTAGTTCAACCTGCCACTTGCCCGTATCATCCGCTCGGGCGGAATAATCCTTTCCGTTAAAAGTTACAGTGATCTTTTCCTTAGGACTAGCCTTACCCCAAATCGGAACCGGTTGGTCCCGTTGAATAACCATGTGGTCGGAAAAGAGATGAGGTAGCGAAAGCTGACCAAATGATAGGTTAGATAGCAGTAAGCCAGAAAAGACTAATAGCAGGAATGTACGAGACATGGGTGATTAGGTTAGAAGTAAAAAGTCAGACTAAGGTAATGTTACAAATATTTTGGATGAAGTGCTCACAATAAGCACTTTAAAGCCACAATGGAATTGTTTGGCATAAAAAGCACTGGTGCTTAGTAAACCTAAAAATTAGCCTCCTTTTTGGTATTTTCAAACTGCTAACTCCTCCTCCACTTGGGGGGGAGTGTCAATTTTTTTAATTTGCTGATAAAGTTTTTGAACATGGCCTATTCCGACGAAGCCCTGGAGAACTATCTGAAGAAACTGATGGAGATCCAGTACGGCAGCCGCACCGAACAACAATTTACCCAGGAAGAACTCAAAAACATTGCGCTGGATGCCGGACTTACCGAGTCGGCCTGGCAGCAAGCCCAGCAGAAAGCCCAACAGCATCTGCAACGGGGTACTGCCTACCTGAATGCCCAAAACTACGACGATGCCGCTACCGAACTGGAGAACGCGGCATCGTTGATGCCCCACGATACGGAAACTAACTATCTAGCCGCCAAGGCGTTCCTGTTCCGAGGCAATCGTTACGACCGTTCCAGCGACTTCGACCGTTCTGAATACTACATTAACCGAACCCTGAGTATTGCCCCGGCCCATCCGGGAGTGATGCAACTTAAACCGGAGCTAAATAATAAACGCCGGGTGCTCTCTAACGAAACCGAGCGAAAAAGTCGGTCCAATTAATTTACGATGTGGGGGATTATCGCTGGAGTGGCTATTCTGCTCATCGCGGGCTACTTTAATATTTACAATACGATGGTAGGACTGGAAGAAGATGTGAGTAGTGCCTGGGCTCAGGTTGAGAACCAGTACCAACGCCGGGCCGACCTCATTCCCAACCTGGTAGAAACGGTGCAAGGAGCGGCTGAATACGAGCGGGAAACCCTAAAAGAGGTAATAGATGCCCGAGCCGCCGCTACTTCGGTACAACTTAACGCAAATGATTTAGAAGATGCGGAGAAGCTGGCCGAGTACGCCCAGGCGCAGGCGACGCTAGGGGCTTCATTGGGCCGACTGCTTGCCGTAGCCGAACAGTATCCTACCCTGACCGCCACTGAAAACTACCGTACACTGCAAGACCAACTGGAAGGAACTGAAAACCGTATATCTACCGAACGCCGCCGATTTAACGAAATGGTGCAGATGTACAATTCCCGTGCCCGTCGTTTCCCTAACAACCTACTCGGATTTGATACCAAAGAATACTTCTCTACCGATCCAGCCAATGCGGAGCCACCTAAAGTCACTTTTTAAAATATGAAATGAGAAATATGAAGTGTGAAGGGGTGAGCTTAGAAGAAAGACTAATGTCTAACTGCTGATAGCTTTCCAAACCTTTAAACTTTTCAACCCTCAACCCAATGACTAAGCAACCTGCCCAACTTACTCAAGACGATCTGCATAAAATAGAAGAAGCGGTACAAGAGGCTGAAGCTCGAACCGGCGGAGAGATTGTACCCGTGTTGGCTAAACAGTCATCCTTCTATGAAGTAGCCCTCTGGCGAGCTGCTACCTTTCTGGCCGGCCTTAGCGGTGTACTACTAACCGTAGTGTACCTCACCACTGATCTCTTGTTATTCATGCCGCCCTACCTCTGGCTACTGTTGGTGCTCACGGCAGCCCTCATTGGGATGACCTTGGCGATTTCTTCCTGGCCCGTAAAGCGTTTGTTCCTAAGCCGGGAAAAGCTGACGGCCCGCGTGCTCGATAAAGCTAAAAATATGTTCTACGATCATGAAGTACACCTAACCGAACCGCGTACGGGTATCCTGATCTACGTGAGTTTCTTCGAGCATCAGGCGGTGATACTAGCTGACCTAGGCATTGATGAATTAGTGACGGAAGATAGCTGGAGCGGTATTGTACAACAGCTCACGCGAGGACTCAATCAGGGCCGAACTACTGAAAGCATTTGCGAGGCTATCCTTGCCTGCGGTCAATTGCTGGAAGAGAGCGGAGTACATAAACCTATTGACGACGACAATAACCTATCCGATGAAGTACGCATTAACGAGTAAATTAGCATTGTACTTCATAGCGTGGGGTTTACTGCTATTTTTTCAATCAGCCTACTCTCAGGAAGTACCCCCTTTATCCGCGCGGGTAAACGACTACGCTAACCTGATATCCTATTCGGTAGAAGAAGAACTAGAAGCCCGCCTGCGCAACCACGAGGAACGAACTTCCAATCAGGTGGCGGTGCTCACGATTGAGAGCTTGGAAGGAGGATCGCTGGAAGAATTTTCCATACGAACGGTAGAGAGTTGGAAATTAGGGCAGGAGGATCGAGAGAACGGAGTGTTGTTTCTAGTTGCGGCGAATGATCGTAAACTGCGTATTGAGGTGGGTTACGGGTTAGAGCCTTACCTGACCGATGCCACATCGGGGCGAATTATTCGGGAGGTGATTGTTCCCCACTTCCGGGCGAACGACTACGAGCAGGGGATAGTAGAGGGCACCAACGCTATTTTGGCCCAAATTGAGGGAATTGAAGACTTCAGTGAGCCGGTAACTGCCAAGGAAGACGGATGGGGCTTTGGTATAATGGGGATACTGCTGGCTATTGTCTCCTTCATTGCCGGGATCTTTGTCTGGCGTAAGCGCCGCCGTAACGCGCCCCGCAAGAGTAAAAAGACCGGACTAGAAATGCGTAAGCTTAGCGAGCAGGAGGAAGACGTGCATCTGGATCGGGGCCAGCAGATTGAGGAGCAGATTGGCTCGGTCGATTACGATGTGTGGGTCTCGGGCCAGCCCGACGATGTATCGGTGATTGCCTACAAAAAAACCTTCAACCACCGTTACAGTAAGTGCCCTAACTGCGGCTACATTACCTACCATTTAGCCAAAACCCAGGTGCTTCGTACGGCCACTTACTCTCATGCCGGAGAGGGGGTACGCAAATATGCCTGCAAAAACTGTGACCATACCGACTCTCGTCGCTATAATATTCCCCGCCTACGCCGTAGCCGTACGGTAGTAATTCCGGGAGGGGGTAGCTA